>CAJUFJ010000017.1 GCA_910585815.1 uncultured Oscillospiraceae bacterium
CCCCATTTCGACAGTTTTGTTTTTTCACTGTCTACTTTAGAGGGAGCATATCAAACTCAACACCGCCTGACTGAAATTCAATCAAAGCGAAGCACCAAACCCATTTCCTGTTGCAAATTGGGCGATATGACAGTATAATGGGAGATACGGTGTAGTCTATCGAGACTATGGTGTTGAGTGGGTACGACACTCTACATCGGAGCATAGCGGGCGGCAACCCGCTATGCTCTGCCGCTATTTATGTCTCCGCGACTATTTTAACCTATTGCGGAAGAAATTGCAAGGGTGTTTTCGGGAAAAGTCTGTAAAAACGGACTTTCCCGCTTTTTTATCGACATTTCCCGGACTTGTTGATTTTTTCGGCGTATTTTTGGATTCTTGCGGTTTTTGACAGGAACCGCTTATTTTTATATCATGAGCAAGACTTGTTGAAATTTGGATTTCCCTTTAATTTAACGGCTGGTTTTGGGACAATTTCTTTCAAAAAATCAGGGGGTGCAAAAACTGCTTTTATAGCATTTCGGGGACAAGTTGTGATTTTAGTGTAAGCGTGATTTATACAGGAAAAGAAATATCCCAGCGATTTTTTGATACATTTCCGCAACATGTTGAGATTTTAGAGAAAACAGGAATCTGCAAGGCGGATTTTTGCCGTTAAGTTATCGCGGCACACTTTTTTGAAAAATCAGCCCTTTGGGGGCCGATTTTCGGCTTTTTCAAAAAAACACGGGAATGGGGGGCGGAGGAACAAGCCCCCGCCCCCAGTTTTTTAGGCCTGCGGCTTCTTAGGCTGCGATACGATAGGTAAACCAGCCGAAGCCCTTCACCCGAAGGTTTCGTTCGTCCTGCCGCCCCGGTCGAATTGGAACAGTATTACGGCCGATTTCCCACATGACCGCGCCCCCAGTCATGGCCGGGTCATTGAGAAATTCTTTGCAAAGAGCAACCTCCATTTTGAAGTTCACGGTGTAGGCATATACACCATCTTTCGGCTGCCGAACAACAACTTCTTGCACAATCCGGCTTGTGAAGTTGAAGGCGGTCAGCGCTGCAAAGATTTCCTGCTCTACAAAGCTGTCACCCTTGCCGTGCAGATTGACCAGCCCTGTACTGTACTTCAAACTGCGGAAGCTGGTCTCGATACCCCAACGCCGGTGGTAAATCTCCTTCAGGTCGTCAACAGTAAATGACCGAGGGAGTGAGGTTGCCAGCGTCTCAAAATTGCCATTGTCCAGTTGAAAGCGAACAATGCGAAGCCGCATAGTGTAGGGGCTGGGAAAGTCCCACCGGGCGCGCCGGGTGGTGGAACCGGGTTTGCTCTTTTTCGGCTGGGGGAGGTAGATGTGGCGGTTGCGTTTGTCTTCGTTGGTCTGGGTGATGGATATTGTAAACGCAATATCGCAGTCCAGTTCCAGCATAGGCAGACGCGCTATTTCCCGCATGGCCGAATGGTTATGCTTCACCCGCAGGACAAAGTAGACATTCGGGGTGTTCATCAGGTGGGCCATGACATTGTAACTCTCGTAGCCCCGGTCGAGGACGATAATAGTCCTGCGGTTGAAGCGGTTCCGTTTGACCATTTCCACCAGTGCGCCCGGCTCGTCCTTCCTGGGTGCGGGCTGAACCACCGCGTCAAAGTAGGTGCGGTCGTAGATGTCAAAAAGAGGGCTTAAATGCAGCTGATTGTACCCTCTCGGCGCGCTGTTATTGCAGACGAAGCTGGGCGCGCTGAGGTCGCGGGCCATATTGACTGCGGTGCCGTCACAGGCCAGGACGCGGCAGCCCTTGTAGCCGCGATTGGGCTGACCATATGCGCTGGAGGATGTGAAGTCCAGAAACACCTTGCGGAATACAGCGGGCGGGATTTGACGGCGGCGCTGAGACACAGCGGCGGGAGTAGCGTCAATCCCGGCGCGGTGCAGCTCCTTCGCCAGCGGCCCGCCCTCGGCGGCAATCAGGAACTTGATAAGTTTCTCGGGCGGCAGCTTCTGGCTGCGGGCTGTGTGGGCTATGTCCACACTATTGGCTATAGTACGCTCTAAATTACGCTTGTGTAGGTCGGCGAGGGATAGTGCGTTGTCCGTGCCTATTTGCTCAAATGTAGCTGTTTGAGCGCCTGAATTGTGACGATTTTCAAGTCTTTCCATAATTTTTTCTCTTTTCGATAGTTGTAAAACTATCGCCAGAAAAGCAAAAAAGACGCGCCCTCTCATCTGTGAGGGCGTCGCCTTTCCTATTCGTCACTTATTTATCAATTAAAATGGTTTTCTTCTTGCCCCTGATGTGTGCATATAGCACTACGAATTTGTCTGGGCGATAATTTGTTTTCATTTTAATAATGCGATACTGCGGCTGTCAAGTGGTCTGCGGCGCAATTCTCAATTTGTTTACAATCAGCTAAACGGCGCAACCAGATTTGTCGGATTGCGTTAAGGGCCAGATACACTGTATCTGGCCCTTAAATCGCTTAATTTAATGACATTGCCCCAGGGGGACGGCTCCTGCTCATATCTGCTCCAGAAAATCCGTTACAAAGTGGAGGGCCACACCCAGGGGGACGGTGTGCCGCCGGAGGGTGCTCAGGTGTACATACTCCCCGTCGGTGTCGAAGGGGTTGATGCCGGCCACGTACTCCCGCAGGCGGGGCAGGTAGGGGGCCAGGAACTCGCTCAGCACCCCGCCCAGCACCACATCGCAGTCCAGGGCCATGTGGATGTTGTTGATGCCGATGGCCAGATGGCGGAGCATATTGTCCCACAGGGCCTCATACTCCTCATATCGGGCCCCGTGCCGCTCCAGCTTGGAAAAAAACGCCTCCAGCGTCACCCCGAAGGTGCTGCGCACCCGGCGAGGGGAGCAGTAGGCCTCCAGACAGCCCAGGCTGCCGCAGGTACACCGCAGCCCGCCCGGCTCCACGCACATGTGGCCAAACTCCCCGCTGCGACGGTTGTCCCCCACGTAGGGGGCGCCGCCGAACAGGATGGCCCCGCCCACCCCGTTCTCCAGGGACAGGTAGGCCATATTTCGGTTGCCCTCCCGGACAAAGAGCTCCGCATGGCCGCCGCTGGTGGCGTCGTTTTCCACATAGGTGGGGTAGGGGATGGAGCTGGCCAGCCCCTCCAGGGAGGTGTCCTTCAGCCGCAGGGTGGGGGCGGCGGTGATATACCGGCTGTCCGGCGACATGACGGCGGGCAGGGCGATGCCCACCCCCAGCAGCCGGGCCCGGTCGATGGAAAACTGGTCCAGAAAGTCCTCCAGTACCCGGGAGAGCAGGCCGCCCATGTCGGCAAAGCGGACGATGGGGGGGATGTCCACCTCCTGATAGGCCAGCTCGTTGAGCAGCAGGTCGGCCGCCGCCAGGCGCAGGCGGTGCTCCGTCACCGAGATGCCCACCGCCACCCGGGCGTCGGGCACAATGGACAGGCCGCTGGCCTTCCGCCCCCCGGTAGACTGCTGCTCCCCCGAGTCCCGCACCAGGCCGGCGGCCATCAGCTCCGACAGGTTCTGATAGACAGTGGGCAGGCTGAGACCCAGCTCCCGGGCCAGGCTCTGCCGGGAACAGAAGCCCTTGGCGTAGTAGATATTGCGGTAAATGCTGCTGCGGGTCTGCCGGCGGCGGTCTGTCAGACCGGCGTCCAGGTCCATTCCGAATCCTCTCCTCTTTGGTAAAATCCCTTTATTATATTGTAACACGAAGTTTGAAACAGTCAATTCCATTTGTAAAAAATCCGGTGTTTTTTCCCGTTTGTGCCAAGTTAGCAAAAACCGCTTTAGTAATCAAATTTTTTCGGCCGTCAATATATCCAATTTTCTCCGCTTTATTCCATGCAAAACCAACAAAGTTATTGCCGGGCGGCAAAAAAAGATTGACATTAGTAAAATAACTTTATAAAATTGAAGCCACAGAAGCAGTTGCTTCTGTCATTTCCCCGGTATCCGGGGAAAAAACGAACAGGAGGAAACGAAAATGAAAAAGACACTTGCGCTGATCCTTGCAGCCTGTATGTCCCTCTCCCTCGTCGCCTGCGGCGGCGGAGCCGGTTCCAACCCCGGCACCAGCGGCAGCCAGCCCTCCGGCGGCAGCCAGTCCTCTGGCAGCCAGTCCACTCCCGGCGGCGACGCGTCCAGCAAGACCGTGGGTATCGCCATGCCCACCCAGTCCCTGGAGCGGTGGAACCGCGACGGCGCTTACCTTGACGAGCAGTTTAAGGCCGCCGGCTACAATACCATCGTCACCTACTCCGACAACAAGAACGAGCAGCAGGTGAACGACATCCAGAACATGCTCTCCCAGGGCGTGGACCTGCTGATCATCGCCGCCATCGACGGCAACGGCCTGAACACCGTGATGAACGACGCCGGCGCCAGCAACATCCCCGTCATCGCCTATGACCGCCTGATTATGAACGACAACGTGTCCTACTACGTGTCCTTCGATAACTACACCGTGGGCAAGCTCCAGGGTACCTATGTGAAGGATACCCTGGACCTGGACAACGCGGCCGGCCCCTTCAACATCGAGTTCACCGGCGGCGACCCCGCTGACAACAACGCCCCCTTCTTCTTCAACGGCGCAATGGACACCCTGAAGCCCTACATCGACAGCGGCAAGCTGAATGTGGTGTCCGGCCAGACCGAGTTCTCCGTGGTTGGCACCGAGCAGTGGAAGACCGAGGCCGCCCTGAACCGGGCCCAGAACGTGCTGGCCTCCTACTACTCCGACGGCACCAAGCTGGATGCCTGGCTGTGCTCCAACGACTCCACCGCCCTGGGCGTGACCCAGGCCGTCACCTCTGACTATGCCGGCGGCAACTCCGTTATCATCACCGGCCAGGACGGCGACGTGGCCAACCTGCGCAACATCAAGGACGGCGTGCAGTCCATGACCGTGTATAAGGCCGTGGCCAACGAGGCCGTTGTCACCCTGGACCTGGCCAAGGCCATCCTGGACGGCAAGACCGCCGACGCCAGCCTGATTTCCGCCTCCAGCTGGGGCTTCGACTGCGCTTTCGACACCGAGTCCTATGAGACCACCCCCGGCAACAAGTGCCCCTCCTTCCTGCTGGTACCCGACGTGGTTACCGCTGACAACATGGAGGAGAAGCTGGTCACCCCCGGCTACTACAAGGTGGGCGCTGACGGCTACCTGGAGGCCACCAACGGCTGATTCCACAACCCCCCAATGTAAGGACCAACCGGTGGGCGGGGCAAACGCCCCGCCCACCTTATTTTCAGGCAGACCATAGAGAGGAGGAACTACCCCTTGGCTGACGTTATTTTGGAAATGAAGTCCATCACCAAGGAATTTCCCGGCGTCAAGGCACTGGACAACGTGAATCTAAGGGTAGAGGCCGGGGAAATCCACGCCCTGATCGGCGAGAACGGGGCGGGCAAATCCACCCTGATGAACGTGCTTTCCGGCACCTACCCTGCCGGCAGCTACACCGGCGACATCTATTACGAGGGCAAGCTGTGCCAGTTCAAAACCCAGAAGGACAGCGAGGCTCTGGGCATTGTTATCATCCACCAGGAGCTGGCCCTTATTCCCCTGCTGTCCATCGGGGAAAACATGTTCCTGGGCAACGAAATCAAAAACTCCATGGGCTACATCGACTGGGACAGGACCTACAGCGAGTCGGAGCGGCACATGCGCCAGGTGGGGCTGAACGAGTCGGCCCAGACCCTGGTGAAGGATATCGGCACCGGCAAGCAGCAGCTGGTGGAGATTGCCAAGGCCTTTTCCAAAAAGGTGAAGCTGCTCATTCTGGACGAGCCCACCTCCTCCCTCAACGACGAGGACGCCAAGATGCTGCTGGACCTGCTGATAGAGTTTAAAAAGGAGGGGCTCACCTCCATCATCATTACCCACAAGCTCAACGAGATTATCTACTGCGCCGACAAGGCCACCATCATCCGGGACGGCTCCACCATCGAGACCCTGGTAAAGGGCGTGGACGAGTTCAGCGAGGACCGGATCATCAAGGGCATGGTAGGCCGCTCCATGGAGGACCGCTACCCCGTCCGGGAGCACAATGTGCAGCCCGAGGTGAACCTGGAGGTGAAGAACTGGACGGTCCACCACCCCCTGTACCCCGAGCGGGTGGTAGACGACAACATCTCCTTCCACATCCGCAAGGGCGAGGTGGTGGGCTTCTCCGGCCTGCAGGGCGCGGGGCGCACCGAGCTGGCCATGTCCATCTTCGGCCGCAGCTACGGCGCCGGCATCACCGGCGAGCTGTACATCGGCGGGCAGAAGGTGGACCTGCGGTCCCCCCAGGAGGCCATCCGCCGGGGGCTGGCCTACGTCACCGAGGACCGGAAGACCAACGGCCTGATTCTGGGCGAGTCCATCCGCTTCAACACCACCCTGGCCCGGCTGGACAAGGTGTGCCGGGGCGGCGTAATCGACGTCGACCAGGAGATCGGCGTTGCCGAGCAGATGACGAAGGACATGGGCACCAAGACCCCCACCATTGAACAGCGGGTGGGCAACCTGTCCGGCGGCAACCAGCAGAAGGCCCTGCTGGGCAAGTGGATGTTCACCGAGCCCGATATCCTTATTATGGATGAGCCCACCCGGGGCATCGACGTGGGCGCGAAATACGAGATATACTGCCTCATCAACCAGATGGTGGCCCAGGGCAAGTCGGTAATGATGATCTCCTCTGAGCTGCCCGAGCTGCTGGGTATGTGCGACCGCATCTACGTGATGAACGAGGGCCGCCTGCTGGCTGAGCTGGACACCAAGGACGCCACCCAGGAGACCATTATGGGCTATATCATCCGCGATACCAACAAGGCGTAACAAGGGAGGGTAACAATATGACTGAGCGTAAAAACAGCTTCGATCTGGTAAAGTTTTTGACCAAATACGCCATGGTAATTGCCCTGGTGGTGGTCTTTGTCCTGTTCGCGGTGCTTACCAAGGGGATGCTGGTGCAGCCCCAGAACATGTCCAACCTGCTGCTGCAGCAGGGCTACGTGCTGGTGCTGGCCTGCGGCATGCTGCTGTGCATCCTTACGGGCGGTAACATCGACCTCTCCGTGGGCTCGGTGATCTGTCTGGTGGGCGGCATCGCTGCCGTGATGGTGACCAATATGCACATGCCCGCCATCCCCGTGATTCTGCTGTGCCTGGTAATCGGCCTGATGGTGGGCCTGTGGCAGGGCTACTGGATTGGCTATGTCCGTATCCCGCCCTTTATCACCACCCTGGGCGGCATGTTCATCTTCCGCGGCCTGGGCCGCATGGTGCTGGACAGCAAGACCGTGGCCATCCAGGACCCCACCTTTTTGAATATCTTTACCGCTTACATCAAGATTCCCGGCCTGGACGACGGCAAGATTAAGCTCTCCCCCATCATTGTGGGGGTGGTGGTGGCGGCCTGGGTGCTTCTCAGCACCGCCAAAAGCCGCCGGGACCGGGCCAAGAAGGGCTACCGCCAGAACAGCGCCCTGGCCGACTTCACCAAGTCGGGCATCATCGCCGCCCTGATTTTGTGGTACTGCTGGATGCTCAGCCAGTACCGGGGCATCTCCGTCATGCTGCTGTGGGTGGTGGCCATCTGCCTGATCTATAACTTCATCACCGCCAAAACCGCTTTTGGCCGGTACTTCTACGCCGTGGGCGGCAACGAGAAGGCCACCAAGCTCTCCGGCATCAACACCGACAAAATCTACTTCCTGGCCTACGCCAACATGGGCCTGCTGGCCGGCCTGTGCGGCCTGCTGGTCACCGCCCGGCTGGGCTCGGTGGACGGCAACGCCGGCACCTCCTATGAGATGGACGCCATCGGCTCCTGCTTCATCGGCGGCGCCTCCGCCTACGGCGGCAGCGGCACGGTGGGCGGCGTGGTCATCGGCGCTCTGCTGCTGGGCGTGATTAACATGGGTATGTCCATCATGGGCCTGCCCGACGCCTGGAAGTACGTCATCAAGGGCGGCGTGCTGCTGATCGCCGTTATCTTCGACGTGGTCACCAGCCGCAAGTCCGGCGCAAAATAAGGAGCGTACTATGCTGTATATCGGAATCGACCTGGGCACCTCCGCCGTCAAGCTGCTACTGATGGACGGCGAGGGCGAGATTAAAAACATTGTATCCAAAGACTACCCCCTGGAGTTCCCCCAGCCCGGCTGGAGCCAGCAGAACCCGGAGGACTGGAAAAAGGCTGTGCTGGAGGGCATCCCGGAGCTGCTCCGCAGCTTCGACGCCTCCCAGGTGGCGGGCATCGGAGCCGGCGGCCAGATGCACGGCCTGGTAGTGCTGGACGAACACGACAACGTGATCCGCCCCGCCATCCTGTGGAACGACGGCCGCACGGCCAAGCAGGTGGACTACTTAAACGGCGTGGTGGGCAGGGAAAAGCTGTCCAAGCTCACCGCCAACATCGCCTTTGCCGGCTTCACTGCCCCCAAGCTCCTCTGGATGCGGGAGAATGAGCGGTCAAACTTCGCAAAAATCGCCAAAATCATGCTCCCCAAGGACTATATTAACTACCTCCTCACCGGCGTCCACTGCACCGACTACTCCGACGCCAGTGGTATGCTCCTCCTGGATGTGGAGCACAAGTGCTGGTCCCGGGAGATGCTGGAGCTCTGCGGCGTCTCAGAGAGTCAGATGCCCAGGCTCTTTGAGAGCTACGAGAAGGTGGGCACGCTGCTGCCCGAAATTGCCCAGCAGCTGGGCCTGCCCGAGAACGTGGTTGTCTGCGCCGGGGCCGGGGATAACGCCGCCGCCGCCGTGGGCACCGGCACCGTGGGGGAGGGGGCCTGTAACATCTCCCTGGGCACCTCGGGCACCGTGTTCATCTCCAGCGAGCAGTTCGGGGTGGACCCCCACAACGCCCTCCACGCCTTCGCCCACGCCGACGGGCACTACCATCTCATGGGCTGCATGCTCTCCGCCGCCAGCTGCAACAAGTGGCTGATGGAGGACATTTTCCATACCTCTGACTACGCCGCCGAACAGGCGGACATCACCCCCGACAAGCTGGGGAACAACCGGGTCTGCTTCCTGCCCTATCTCATGGGGGAGCGTTCCCCCATCAACGACACCAACGCCCGGGGCACCTTTGTGGGCATGACTATGGACACCAGCCGGTCCGACCTGACCCAGGCGGTGCTGGAAGGGGTGGCCTTTGCCATCCGGGACAGCTTCGAGGTGGCCAGGGCCCTGGGCATCCCCATCCACCGCAGCAAAATCTGCGGAGGCGGAGCCAAGAGCCCCCTGTGGAAGACCATTATGGCCAACGTGCTGAACATTCAGCTGGACGTTCCCGAGTCGGAGCAGGGCCCGGGGATGGGCGGGGCCATGCTGGCCATGGTGGCCTGCGGCCGTTATCCCTCCGTGGCGGCGGCCTGTGAAGCGCTGGTCCGCACCGCCGAGACAATTTCCCCAGACCCCGAGCTGGCCGCCCGGTATGAGGTCCGCTATCAGCAGTTCAAGGCCGTCTATCCGGCGCTGAAGGACGTCTTCGCCGCCATGAACGGTGTGCAGCTGTGAAAAAGGCCGGCCGGACCGAACTTGCCCTCCGGGTAATCCTGCTGCTGGCCGGGCTGACGGTGGCCCACTTGGGCGTTACCCTGTTTCTGGAGTCCGACCTGGGCTCCGACCCCTTCAACGTGCTGGTGCAGGGCCTGTTCCGGGCCCTGCCCTGGCCCGCGTGGATGACCCACGGCCGGGTCCACCTGCTGGTGTGCCTGCTCATTGTGCTGGTGCTGCTGGCCGCCGCCCGCGGCTATGTGCGCATCGGAACGGTGCTGTGCATGGCCCTGGGCGGGCCCATCATCGACCTGTGGACCCTCCCCCTGGCCCCCCTGTTCCCCGAGGAGCTGGCCCTGCCCTGGCGGCTGCTGGCCCTGGTGGCCGGGTGCGTGATTCTGGCCTTCGGCATGACGGTGGTCATCCGCTCCGAGGCGGGCACCGGCCCCAACGACCTGGTGGCGGTGGTGCTCAGCGACAGGACGGGAAAGCCCTTCGGCCCCGTCCGGGTGGGAGTGGATATCCTTTTTGCCCTGGCCGGGTGGCTGATGGGTGGCGTGGTGGGGCTGGGCACCGTTGTGTGCGCCTGCCTGGTGGGCCCCTGCGCCCAGGTGTTCCTCCCCATCAGCGGAAGGCTGTGTGAGGCCTGTCTGAACAAAATACGAGGTGATACGCCATGAAAATTCATTCCATTTACGACCCGGAATTTAAGCCCTACGGCCAGGTGCTGGAGAGCTACGACACCGCCTGCCTGCTGAAGGCCATGAAGACCATCCCCCTGCCGGAGGCCGGGGTGGCCTATGAGCCCAGCATCCCCGTGCTGGAGGCCACCTGCCTGTACGGACAGCTTCAGAACAACGCCTACGGCGGCATGCCCGTCCAGCTGGGCATGTGCTGGGGCCGGAATACCAGGCTCAACTGCCTGGAGTACCACCGGGACAGCGAGGTGAACGTGGGCACGGTTGACTTTATCCTCCTGCTGGCGAAACAGGACGAGATTGTGGACGGCCAGTTGGACACCGCCAAGGTGAAGGCCTTCCGCGTCCCCGCCGGTGTGGCGGTGGAGGTCTACGCCACCACACTGCACTATGCCCCCTGCCACGTCAACGAGGCCGAGGGCTTCCGGGTGGCCGTGGTCCTGCCCCGGGGCACCAATACCGCCGTCCCCGGCGCCGCACCCCTGAACGAGGAGGACAGGTGGCTCACCGCCCGGAACAAGTGGCTGCTGGCCCATTCGGAGAGTTCCGAAGCCGCCCAGGGGGCCCATATCGGCCTGAAGGGCGAAAATATCGACATTGCTGCGGATATCTGATCTCCCGCCCCAGGGACAGGAACTGCAAATTAGAATTGAGGAGGAATTACCATGCTTACTAACATCCCCGAGGTAAAACTGGGCATCATTGCCGTCTCCCGGGACTGCTTTATCATCGACCTCTCTGAGCGCCGCCGCTCCGCCATCGTGTCCGCCTGCGCCAAAGACGGCCTGAACATCTATGAGTGCAAGACCACCGTGGAGAACGAGAAGGATATGCTCAAGGCGGTGGACGAGGTAAAGGCCGCGGGCTGCAACGCTCTGGTGGTCTTCCTGGGCAACTTCGGCCCCGAGACCCCTGAGACCCTCATTGCCAAAAACTTCGACGGCCCCTGCATGTACGTGGCCGCCGCCGAGGGGGACGGCGACCTGATCAACGGCCGGGGCGACGCCTACTGCGGCATGCTCAACTGCTCCTACAATCTGGGGATGCGCCATTTGAAGGCCTTTATCCCCGAGTACCCTGTGGGCACCGCCGAGGACATCGCCAAAATGATCGGCGAGTTCAAGCCCATCGCCTGCGCCCTCATCGGTCTGTCCCAGTTGAAAATCATTACCTTCGGCCCCCGGCCCCAGGACTTCTTTGCCTGCAACGCCCCCATCAAGGGCCTGTACGAGATCGGTGTGGAGGTGGAGGAGAACTCCGAGCTGGACCTGCTGGTGGCCTATAAGGCCCACGCCAACGACCCCCGCATCCCCGCCGTCTGCGAGGACATGGCCAAGGAGATGGGGGAGGGCTGCTACTACCCCGAAATGAACGGGCGCATGGCTCAGCTGGAGCTGACCCTGCTGGACTGGGCGGAGGCCCACAAGGGTTCCCGCCAGTATGTGGCCTTTGCGGACAAGTGCTGGCCCGCCTTCCCTGAGGCCTTCGGCTTTGAGCCCTGCTATGTCAACTCCCGTCTGGTGAGCCGGGGCATCCCCGTGTCCTGCGAGGTGGATATCTACGGCGCTCTGTCCGAGTACATCGGCATGTGCGTCTCCGGCGACACCGTCACCCTCCTGGATATCAACAACTCCGTCCCCGCCTCCATCTACGAGGAGGACATCAAGGGCAAATTCGACTATCAGCTCACCGACACTTTCATGGGCTTCCACTGCGGCAACACCCCGTCCTGCAAGCTGTGCGCCGACCGGGCGGTGAAGTACCAGCTGATCCAGCACCGGCTGCTGGAGCCCAAGGACAGCGAGCCTGACTTCACCCGGGGCACTCTGGAGGGCGACATCGCCGCCAGCGACATCACCTTCTACCGCCTCCAGTGCGACAGCGAGGGGGTCCTCCGGGCCTACATCGCCCAGGGCGAGGTGCTGGACGTGAAGACCCGCTCCTTCGGCGGCATCGGCGTGTTCGCCATCCCGGAGATGGGCCGGTTCTACCGCCATGTCCTCATCCAGAAGCGTTACCCCCACCACGGGGCGGTGGCCTTCGGCCACTACGGCAAGGCCCTGTTTGAGGTGTTCAAGTTCCTGGGGGTCCAGGACATCGCCTACAACCAGCCCAAGAGCCTGCCCTATCCCACGGAAAACCCCTGGACCTGAGCAAAATCACCGCGGCGCCGCAGACAACATTGCGGCGCCGCTCTTTTTGTTGTATAATGGACCGGAGAAGGGGGCAGATAGATATGCTGGTTTCTACAAGGGGGCGCTACGCGCTGCGGGTTATGGTGGACCTGGCCGAGCACCAGGGAGAGGGCTTCATCCCGCTGAAGGTAATTGCCCGGCGGCAGGACATTTCGGAGAAGTACCTGGAGAGCATCATCAAGCTGCTGGTCCGGGCCCAGTTTCTCACCGGCCTGCGGGGCAAGGGGGGCGGCTACCAGCTGACGCGGGCCCCTGAGGCGTATACCGTGGGGGCGGTGCTGCGGCTGACGGAGGAGTCGCTGGCCCCCGTCTCCTGCATGGCGGAGGAGGCCGGCTGCCCCCGGTCGGACCACTGCCCCACTCTGCCCCTGTGGCAGGGGCTGGACACCGTGATCAGCCGCTATCTGGACGGCATTACCCTTGCCGAGCTGGTCCGGGGAGAGGTGCCGTAGGGAGTTTGCGGACATTGTCCGCCCGCGGGCGCACTCTGCCTCCCTGCTAAAAAAGCCAGTCAGGTAAACCTGACTGGCTTTCGTTATGTCTCTGCTGCCGGGGCCGCCAGCCCCTGGCCGGACCCGCCGCAGCGGCGGACGACCGCCTCGTAGTTCTCCCGCCGGTGGGGGTAGAGGCAGGCGCTGCAATCCTTCCGGCCGTCGGGCAGGAGGACGAAGCTGCCGCCGCAGGCCGTGTCCAGGGAATAGAGGGGACAGTAGCAGAACAGACAGTTGAAGTTTTCCGGCTCCGCCCCCGGGTGGCAGGGGAAGTACTCACATTCCCGGTGGGTGAAGCAGGCATATTGGGGCGCCATGACAGCTCACCAGGTCCGCGCCACATTGGCGGTGAAGCGGGCGAGGATGGCGTTGGCCTGGCCGCAGGTCAGCACCGCCCCGGGGGACAGGGTGTTGGGCGAGGTGCCCGCAATGAGGCCGGCCGCCTTGGCCCAGGCCACCGCCGGACGGGCTGCGTCGCTGATCTGCCGGTAGTCCGCATAGCCGGTCAGGCTGGTGGTGGGGGCGGTGTTGTAGCCCATGTGCTGGGCGAAGCAGTAGAGGATCATGGCCGTCTGCTCCCGGGTGATGGGCTTATCCACCCCCCAAAGCACGCTGATGTAAATATCGGGGATGATGCCCTTGTCGGCCGCCCAGATAGTGGGGTCGCCGCTGCGGGCGGGGTCCATGTTGTAGAGAACGGAGAGGAGCATATCCCGGGTGAGCTGGCCGCCGTAGGGGACCATGCTGTCGGTGACGTGGAAGATGCTGCCGTTGCTGTAGTACCACTTAACGGGCTTGGGCTCCGCCGGGACCACCTCGCGGACATAATAGGTGCCGCCGTAGTAGTTGTTATAGTACCGGTCGGTGTAGGAGACGTCCACCTCCACGTCGCTGGAGGGCATGGTGAAGGTGTATTCGTCGGTGTAGCGTTCGGTGAGGCGCAGCTCCCGGTCGGTGTCCAGGTTGACCACTGACAGCCAATCCAGCTCGTAGTCGCTCCAGGGGCGGAGCTCAATGGTCACCCGGGTGCCCGGGGCGGCGGTCCTGTGGCTCACATAGAGCCGGCCGCCGGTGACGTTGCTGGGGGCGTAAATGCGGTATTCGTCCTCGTCCGAGGGGTCCTCGCCGTCCTTGGTCCAGTGGGCGTAGATGGTGGAATCTTTCTCGAAGGTTGATTGTAAATCAACCTTCTTACCGCCGCTGGCGGCGGTAAACCAGCCTTCAAAGCTGTAGCCCTCGCGGGTGGGGGCGGCGGGCAGACTGTCCAGCTTGCCCTCGGCGTTGGTGGTTACAGTGGCAGCGCCGCTGAGGGTGCCGCCGTTAGCGTCGAGGGTGATGGTGAAGGTCTTGGGGGTGTCGGAGAGCTTTGTCCACTGCGCTTTGAGGGTGACAGAGGCATAGAAAAGGGTGTCATTGGAAACCTTCACCATGTCCTCGGTATACCAGCCATCGAAGGTATAGCCCTCGCGGGTGATCGTCGGCAGGGACTGGGTGAGCTTGTGGTCCGCACCGGTGGAGATAGCCGCCGGGGCGGTGGGGGCGTCAGTGTAGTTCAGGTCGAAGGAGATGGTGTAGGTCTGGTCATCCGCACTGCCGTCTGCCTTTGTCCACTGTGCATAAATGGTGGTGTTGCTGTTAAAAACAAGGTCGGTAGTGACTTCTGTCCCGGTGCTGGTGATCCATTTTTGGAAGTTATAGTCCGTGCGGGTGGGATTCTTAGGCAATGCGGCCAGCTTTCCATCGTCGTTGGTTGTCAGAGTGCTGGGCTGGTCAGCCGGGAGTGTACCGCCCGCAGGGTTGAGGGTGATGGTGTAATTCTTTTTCACCGGCGTCCACTTGGCGTAGAGGGTAATGTTGCCGGTTACGGTATCGGTGTCAAAATTCCAAGCGGTGGTGCAGGCCGCCTCCTTATACCAGCCGCCGAAGGTGTGGCCGGTTCGGGTGGGGTCGGCGGGTTTTGTCACCTTGCCGCCGTCATTGACCTTGGCAGTAGTGGGCGCAGGAGCACCAGCATAGTTGAGGTTAAAGGTAACTGTGTGGGCAGTAGTTGTCTTTTTGCCTATTGTATATGTAACGGTGTCATCAGATTCGGTCCATAGTAAGTCAAGTCCCTCCGCATGGTAAGCGGTTGGACGCAATAGCTCCGCTGAATCCGCCGCTTTTGTCAAGGTGACTTTTACGTTAGCACCATCATAATAGCCATCTTGCCGGTCCATTGCGATAATGTCTCCGGCCTCTATTTCTCGGCTGGCATCTCCTACCTTGCCCTTTATGCCGTCGGCGCTAGTGACAATGAACTTATCCGCAGTCATGTTTTCCCCGACAGTCAGGCTGCCGCCGCGCATCAGGATACCCACGCCGCCGGGAGCACGGATTTCGCCGCCGGTAATGCTCAGGGTGCCCTTCTGGGGGTGGTAAATGCCGCAGGGGATATAGCCAGGGGTTATAGTAATCTTACTGACCAACGTGCCGCCGGTCATTGTGATTTCCGTTCCGGCATACTCGGGCATTCCGTTACCAGCCACTGCGGCGTTGTCCTGAGCCAAAAGTATGCCGCCGTTAATATCCAGCTTGGCAATGTCAGTTCCCGCCCTGGCCGCGTTCGCCGCAGTTCCCGCGCCCCGGACCAGTACAGCAAATTCCCGCGCCTCCACATAGCCGCCGTCGATTGTCGCTGCGGAACCGGCCTCCACAGCAATAGCAATGTTAGTTGCACTCACTGTACCGCTTTGCAAAACAAAGGTGCCGTTATTCTGCACGTGGATGGCATCGCGCTTTGTTGTGACATTGCCAGTAGTGATGCTGCCAAATTGGTAAGGCACTGTGTTTTTATCGTTAACATTGTTAACGATAAGATCATTTTCCTTCGCAGTACTGTCCATCACTGTCCAGTTTCCCTTTACCACAACAGGAGAAACAAATGAAATGATGTGCTTTCCATTTAAGTCCAGAACACCGGTATAATCCGCCGGTATTTCCAAGGATGTTGTGTCAAAGTTCGCATTTTCAGTCAGTTTAATATTAGCAGTCTTATCCGCAATCAATTTTTGAAGCTGAGTTGAACCATTCGCTTCTACAAAAGTATTAGTACCACCCGCCGGCGTGTCTCCCTCCGCGGCCCATGCGTTCCCGGGCAGCAGCGCCAGCAGCAGACACAGGGCCAACACACCCGACCCGATCCGTTTTTTCATCACAAATCCTCCCCTGACCGTATTATTTTCTATCCAAACGCCCGCCGCCGGCGGGCATTGCCGTATCTTCCCATCCATTATACTCCACCCGCCGCGCCCCTGTCAACGCCGGGACAAGCCGGTTTTTTAATAGCCCACCCATCCGGCCAGCACCATAAACCCCGTGCCCACCGCCAGATAGACCCCCACCAGGGGCAGGAAATACCGCAGCCACCCGGGGTAGCTCACCCCCGACAGGGCCAGGCAGCTCACCAGCGTGTTGGAGATGGGGGAAACCAGATTCGCCAGCCCGTCCCCCAGCTGGAAGGCCAGCACCGCCGACTGTCGGGACAGGGCCAGCCCGTCGGCCAGCGGCACCATCAGCGGCATAGCCACCGCCGCGTGGCCCGAGCCCGAGGTAATCAGCAGGTCCAGCAGGACATTGGCGTAGAACATCCCCAGCAGCTGGCTCCAGTCCGGCAGGCCCTCCACCAGCCGCAGCAGGCCCAGGACGATGCTGTCCAGAATGCCGCCGCGCTCCAGCACCAGCCGCAGCGCGGCGGCCAGGCCGATGGTCAGCGCCCCGCCCACCATCTTTTTGCACCCGGTCGTCAGCAGCAGACAGATTTGATTGGCGCCAAAGCCGGCGGCGGCTCCGCAGGCCAGCCCCAGCACCAGAAAGACGGCGGCCAGCTCCGGCACGCTCCAGCCCCGGGCGCCCACGCCCCAGGCCACCACCGCCAGCGTGCCGAAAAACAGCGCCAGCACCGCCATCTGCCGCCGGGACAGCGCCGGGGCCTCCGGCAGGGGCTCCGCCCCCTCCGGCTGTGCCGGACCCTCCGCCCGGTGCAGGACATACGCTCCGGTAACCGGCACCAGCACCGCCAGCAGCAGCCACCGCAGCCACGCCCCCGAGTACAGGGGCAGCTCCGCGATGGTCTGGGCCACCCCCACCGAAAAGGGGTTGTACACCCCCGCCGCAAAGCCCGCGTTGGTGCCCAGCATCACCATGGCCATGCCGGTTCTCCCGTCGCAGCCCAGCGACCTGGCCGCCGCCATCCCCAGGGGCAGGAAGACGATGGAGGCGGTGGTGAGGCCCATGGTAAAGCCGAATATTGAGAACACCCCCACAAAGGCGGGGATGACCCACTCCCGCCGCCGGCCCAGCCGGCCCACCGTCCAGGTGCACAGGCCGGTTACCGCCCCGCTCTCCAGGATGATCTCGAAGGAGCCCCCCAGCAGAAGGACGAAGAAGATCAGCCGGGGGGCGGAGCCGGTGGTGAGGGCGTCGAACAGCAGCAGGGGCAGATGCCAGGGGGCCATCGGCGACGGGGCGGCGGGGGTGTAGCTCCCCGGCACCACCAGCGTCTGGCCGGCGGCCGGGTCGAAGACCCGGGCAAAGTGCCCCGCCGGGACCACCCAGGTCAGCGCCGACGCCGCCAGCAGCAAAAGGGACAGAATTACAAACACATGGGGCCTCCAGCCCGCTCCCGCTCCCCTCATCCGGGCCGGCGGAGGGGGCCGGTGCTCTCCCGGACCACCAGGTCGGGCTGGAAGCTCCGCCGGAGCTGCGGGGGCTCCCCCCGCTCCATCAGGGTCACAGCCAGCTCAATGGCCGCCTTGCCCAGCTCCGTCATGGGGGTGTGGAGGGTGGTCAGGCCGATGTCCGGGTAGAGGTCGAAGTAGAGGTCGTCGTGGCCCATCACCGACACGTCGCCGGGGACGGACAGCCCCCGGAGCCGCAGGGCGTTCATGGCCCCGATGGCCATGTAGTCGCTGGCGCACCAGAGGGCGGTGGGCAGCTCACCCCGCTCCAGCAGCAGGGCCACCCCGTCCATGCCGGCCTGCATCGCGTTGGCGGCGCTGCCCGTGCGGACAATCTGCGGAATCAGCCCCCGGGCCTCCATGGCCTGGGTAAACCCCTCCTCCTTCTGCAGAACGGTGAGATTCTCCGGCCCGTAGGTGAGCAGGGCGATCCTCTCATGGCCCAGGCCGGCCAGGTGCTCCACCGCCAGCGCCCCGCTGTGGCGGTAGTCGCACAGGAGGGCATAGGGCTCCCCAGGGCCCGTCTTGCCGCCGATGTAGATGACCGGGGTGGGGCCGCAGGCGGCTTTGATCCGGGTCACGTCGCTGGAGCAGGGGGCCACAATGAGCACCCCCACCTGGTTGCCCACCATCATGCGGCAGTGCCGCTCCTCCAGCTGGAGGTCCCGGTGGCTGCTGCCCAGCATGACGCACAGCCCCAGCTCCGCCGCCGCCGCGCTCACCTCGTTGAACACCAGGTCGTAGGCGGTGCTGTCCCCCATGGCGGGCACCACCATGCCGATGGTGGTGGTGCGCTGGAGATAGAGGTTCCGGGCGGCCAGGTTGGGGGTGTAGCCCACCTCCTCAGCGATTTTCTTCACCCGCTCCTTGGTGGCCTTCGAGATGTCGGGGGCGTCCCGCAGGGCCTTGGACACCGCCACATGGGAAAGCCCCGCCTGCTTTGCGATGGTCTTCAGGGTCGGCCGGTTTAACATGCCATCTCCCCCTTCCAGTTGTTCTTTGTCATAATGTCAGTATAACATCTCCAATGCCTCCTGACAATAGGGTTTTCCGACGCCATATGCCCGTTTCCCGGATTTCAAAAGCCCTTGCCCTACACGCGAAAAGAGGCAAAGAACGCCCCCTATTAAAGCGTTTCTAAGAGCTTACCCCCAAATGCCGGGATAGTCAACCGGCCGGGGTATCTTGTATACAAATAAGCAGGCGCGGACTCGTTGGAGTCCGCGCCTGCCCTCTCTGCGGGAAAAGGGACCTGTACCGTGAGGGGGCACGATAGCGTTGGCAAAAGACAGTTCCTTGACCCACGTCGAAAAGAAGAAAGAGAGAGGGGAATGTAAAATCAGAAAATGTTCATTTGCTTGGCCGCCTCGGTCAGTTCATCCCGGAATTTGGGGTGGGCAATGCCAATCAGGGCCCGAGCTTTGTCATGGATGCTGGCGCCGGCCAGCTTGGCAATGCCATACTCCGTAATGACATACTCAATGTCGGTGCGGGGAACCGAGACCGGCGTACCCGGGGTGAAGAAGGGCACAATTTTGGAATATGTGTCGTCCTTCGTGGTAGACTCCACCACAATAATCGATTTTCCGTTGGGGCACAGGGTTGCTCCCTTGCTGAAATCGCCGATCCCGCCCATGCCGGTAAACTGCCGGTTTTTCAGGGACTCGGCGTTGACTTGACCAAACAGGTCCACATTAATGGCGTTGTTGATGGCGGTCATTTTGTTGTTCTGGGCAATGATGCCCGGGTTCAGGGCGTAGGTAGAGGGCATCATGTTGATCGCGTGGTTGTGGGACACAAAGTCATACAGCTTTCGGGAGCCCACCACCTGACAGCAGATATTGATGCCGGGATTGATGGACTTGCACCGGTTGGTGACAACTCCCCGCTGGATCAGATCCATCATGGCGTCGCCAAACACCTCGGTGTGGATACCCAGGTCCTTTACTCCCTCCAGATGGAGCATGGCGGCGGAGTTGAGCCGGCCAATGCCGATCTCGATGGTAGCGCCGTCCTCAATAAGCTCAGACAGGTAGCCGCCGATCCTGCGGTATTTCTCGTTGGAGGCATCCGCATCGATGATGGTCTCGTTGGGGGCCCGTCCCTCCCCCTCCACAATAACATCAAACTCCGAAATGTGCATCAGGTTGCTGCCGTAGACAAAGGGCAGCTGGTCATTGATCTCGGCAATCTTCACCGGTGCGTTGTGGATGGTGTAGGCCATATAGTCGGCGCTGGCGCCAAAGGAGACATACCCGTCCTTATCCGGGCGGCTGACGCAGGCCAGCGCCACCCTGGCATGGAGATACTCCTCAACCCGCTTGCTGGCACAGGAAAAGTGCCCCGGGGAGTAGTGGAGCTTGCCCTCATAGAAGTAGGGCAGGGTGCTCCGGCCCAGGAAGCCGGTCATAACATAGGCATCTTTTCCGGCGGGGGAGGTAAAGATGCCGTCCGCATCCCCAACCTGCCCACAGTAGTAGTGGACATTTTTCAGATCGGTGCGGGCCCAGACCGCCTTCAGGGTGGTTACCGCCTCCCGCGAGCCACAGAAAAACCAGTCGCCGTCATGGATCAGCCCTGCGGCCTCCTCCGGTGTTCGCAGCTTCTCCTGATAAATTTTCTCCCAGCTGGTCATTTAAAAACTCCTCCTCATTATTTTTCATCACGGTGTGTCACAGATGTCGTTCACCCAAAATAATGAAGCAAGTTTTGTGCCAAGTCGATGTGCGGACAGCAGATCAGGTGATATCGTATTTCTTCATCTTTCGGTAGAGGGTACGGCGGCTGACTCCAATCTCTTCAGCGGCGCGGGTCACATTTCCGCCAGTGCGCTGGAGGGCGCGAATAATGGTATTTTTTTCAATCTCCTCCCGGTTCATGGGAATCAGCTCTGGCTGGGCATTCTGGGGAGGGGCCTCCAGCCGGATCAGGCTTCTGGAGGGATAGGGAACATGGTTGAACCGCAGCTTATCCGGCAGGTCGTCCAGCCGAATCCGGTCCCCGTGACTGATAATCACCGCCCGCTCAATGGTGTTCTCCAGTTCCCGGATATTGCCGGGCCAGTTGTAGCTTGTCAGGCACTCCAGCGCTTCTGGAGTAAAGCCCAGCAGCACCTGGCTGGAAGCGGATTTGTACTTTTGCAAAAAGTAGTGGGACAGGTTATGAACATCCCCGCTCCGCTCCCGCAGGGGTGGGACGTGGACGGTAAACACGTTGAGCCGGTAGTACAGGTCCATCCGGAAGACTCCGTTGTTGATGGCCTCCTCCAAATTCTTGTTGGTGGCGGCGATGACCCGCACATTCAGCTGGATGGGCTTTTTTCCGCCGATCCGGGTAATCTCCTGCTCCTGCAAAAAACGGAGCAGACATACCTGCAGATTAAAGGGCATGTCTCCAATTTCATCCAGAAAGATGGTGCCCCCGTCCGCCAATTCAAATTTACCCGGCATCCCGTTCCGTTTCGCTCCGGTAAAGGCTCCGCTCTCATATCCAAACAGCTCGCTCTCAATCAGCTCCTTGGGGATGGCGCCGCAGTTCACCGCCACAAAGGGGCCGCCGCGGCACTTGCTCTCGTTGTGGATGGCCTGGGCGACCAGCTCCTTGCCGGTGCCGCTCTCCCCGGTGATTAGTACGGTGCAGTTGGTTTTGCTGGCAATGCGGGCCAGGCTCAGGGTTTCCACCAGAGCGGGGCTGGTTCCCACAATGTCGTTAAAGCACCACTTGGCCCTGTGGTCGCTGCCGGAGCCGGTCTCCCCGGTCCCCTCCTTCAGCTGGGACCGGCGCAGCACCATCAGAAAGTCGTGCTGCCCCTCGATTACCTCGATCAGGTAGATGGAGGCCTGAAAGTGGAACTTTTTCACCTCGCCGGAGTGTACCACCACGTCCAGACCGTAGACATCATTGGTCAGGGTGGAGAAGTCCACGTCCTCCGGGCTGATAAAGGCTGAGATGTGCTGGCCGATCAGCTCGTACTCATACATCAGGAAGAAATATCGGGCCACGCTGTTGGTCTGGATAATCATGCCGCCGCTGTCCAGAAACACAACTCCGTGGTTCATAGTGTTTATCAGGGTGTCCAGGTGCTTCTCCTGAACGCGCCGCTTCAGCGTCTGGTGGTAGACGGTAACCTCCTTGCCAATGCTGCCCGCCACCGAGGTGAGCAGCGACAGGAGCAGCGGGGTCTCCCGGGGGCGCATGGACAGCACCCCGATGACTGACACCAGCTCATACTTATGGTCAAAAACCGGGGCCGCATAGCTGATAAAGGGGCAGAAGTGGTCGTTGTAGTGCTCGTTTTGGCGAATACACACCGGTTCCCGGATGTAGAGGGCCGTTCCTACGGCATTGGTCCCCGCCGTCTCCTCCCGCAGGGCACAGCTATCCCCCAGCCCCGCCTGGGCAATCCGCTGCAGGTCATTCTCGGAGCCGTACCGGCTGATAATCTGGCCGTCCGGGTCGGTGAGCAGCAGCACCATTGCGGAAAAATCGTTGTTGGAGTATAAATCCTCCATACACCGGAAGATATAGTCAAAGAGTATCGGCCGCCGTTCCGCCACGTTGGCCGCAGGATGCCGCCCCTTCTCCGCCCGGGTAAAAGCCGTCTGGCCGGGCTGGAGCTTTTTCTGTCTGCACCGCAGCCAGGATTTTGCCACGGTCTCCCGTACCGCGCTCAAATCGGTGGAGGGGTCCTGAAAAAACGCGGTCCTGGTAGCGGCGATCCGATTCTGGTCCTGCTTGCTCATGGGGCGTCCCTCTCTTTCTTAGGCCCGACAGGCCTGCAATATAAGGCCATTATATCATGGTCACAAAACTGTGTCAAATCGAGCCGGAATATAAGGTACGTGACACACATGACACAGCGGCACAGAGGGAGCATCTGTCCCGCCCTGACTACAGCGCGGGGGATCGGGAGAAATAACTGGCACGGAATTTGCTCTGCTTCAAGGTGTCGGAACATCACACATCTTAGAAGGATTCAGAGAGGAGGAAGTGCCGGGAGATATCCCGGCCAAGCGTATGAACGGAAAATGGGATGTCTGCACCATGATACTGGGGGGCGGCACGGTGGACCGCACCACCATCAGCCGCTGCCCCTACGGCGATACCATTCATGTGCCCTACGTCAGCCTTGCGGCCACCGACGGAGTACACAAGGTGGTCATTGACACTGGAGCCCGGGAGGTGGACACAGTAAAGAAGCCCCATGCCCACCGCTATCCGGAGGAGGAGCTGCCCCATGTGCTGAAGTCCTGTATGGGCTGGGCGCTGGAGGAGGTGGACATGGTAATCAACACCCACCTCCACTATGACCACTGCGGCGGCAACGCGCTGTTTCCCAACGCCCGCTTTTACGTTCAGCGGACCGAGTGGGAGGCCGCCTGGAGCGCCACCCCCTATGAGCAGCTCTATTATCTGCGGGAGGACTTCTGCAAGGAGCGGATCGGCTATTTTCGATGGCGGTTTTTAGACGGTGCGGCGGAACTGGCCCCCGGCCTGGCCGTCCTGCCCGCTCCGGGCCACACCTTGGGCTCTCAGATCGTTCTTCTGGATACCGAGGAGGGGGTCCTGTGCTTCCCCGGGGACACCATAACCTCCCGCTACAACCTGGAACAGGGGCTCACCCCCTCCATCGTGGTGGATGACCGGGCAATTCACCAGAGCATGGAGCTGGTGCGCCGGATAGCCCAGCGGCTGGTATTCAGCCACGACGATGAAATCAAAACCGGGATGCGCAGTGGTTTTTACAGGGTGCCCAAGTCATGAGCGGTATGAAAAAGCGGGACTTTCTGGGAATTTTCTCCATCTATTCCCTGATTTTTCTCAGCAACGGAACGCTGCTTCTCTCCCCGGCCATGGACACGCTGGTGCTCGCCTTCCCCCACGAGCCCTACAGCAAGGTGCTGCTTACCTACACCCTGCCCTCCCTGGTGGCCCTGCCCTTCACCCTGATTTCGGGCAGTGTTGTGGGCAGCCGGGTCCGCTTTCGCACCATGCTTCTGGTTGTCGTCCCCTGCTACATGGCGTGCGGTGTGGCTCCGGTGCTGTTGAACAGCCTGGATGGGGTGCTCCTGTGCCGGGCGCTGTACGGCGCCTGCCTGGGAATGATTGCCCCTCAGGGGAACGCATTGATCCTGCGGACCTTCCACAGTGAGGAGCGCTGGCGCTACCTGGGCTACAGCAATATCATGGTGGGGATGGCCGGGGTGGTGTTCCAGCTGCTGGGCGGCCTTCTCTGTGGCTATGGCTGGCGGTATATTTTTCTGGCCTATTTGGTAACCCTGATCCCCCTGCTGCTCATCCTGTTCGGACTGAAGGAGCCGGAGGCCCCGCCGAAGCCGGCGGACGCCCCTGCCCCCACGCAGACCGGAAGGCCCTCCCTGCTGCCCAAGGGGGTGATCCCCCTGTTTCTGCTGGTGGCCTTCCTCTATATGAGCAGTCAAACCAAAATGCTGACCCTCTCCTCCATTGTTGCCACCCAGGGGATCGGTGACGCCAAAACCAGCGCCGGCATCCTCTCCACCGCCACCGCCGGCGCCATGCTGGGCGGCGTAGTCTTTCCCTGGTACTGCCGCCGGGTCACGCGCTACCGGATCCCTATCCTTATCGCCCTGCTGGCCGCCACCACCTTTTGCAATCTGGTGGACAGCCCACTGGTCATTGGGGTGGGGTACGCTGTGGGAACGATGGCCTTTATGATGAATCTGAACCTGATGACACTGCGGGCCTCCCGAATCTTTGGGACCCAGGCGTCCAGCCGGGCCATGGGGCTGATTCAGTTCGCTGACAAATGCGGCTGTTTTGCCGCCACCTACTTTGCCACCGCGGCGGTGTGGGCGGCGGAAGCCGCCCGGCTGCCCATAAACAAATACAAAATGCCGGTGGTGGCCTGCGCCGGCATTTATATGGCAGCGGCAGTTCTCGACGCCCTGGGCAATGGTCCGGACACGTCACAGTGCGACACGGAGTGACACATATTTGTGCCAAAGTTGCGGGCCGGTGTCACAGGAAAATCACCGCCGAAAGGCCGCCCCTGCCGCGGCACAGAAAAAAGTTTGTGCCTCTATCCCGCCGCGCCGCAGAGCTGGAAAAAATGGGACAGTGCAAAAGAGTACAAGCTGGCATAAAATATGCTCTGTAATATCAGGCAAAAGCAGGGCGGCCTGCCGGAGGTCACCCTGCTTGCAAGAAGATGCGGTCCGCAGCCGGCGGGCCCGGGAAGGAAAACGAAAAGATTGGAGTCGAGAATATGGGTACATTTATTTTGACCGAAGATCAGCAAGACCTGCAGGCCCTGGCCAGGGAATTTGCAGACAAGGAGATCCGTCCCCTGTCCGCCGAGTACGATGTTAAGGGCGAGACCCCGATGGAGCTGTATCAGAAGGCGGCCAATATGGGGTTCACCGCGACAGCCTGGCCCGCAAATCTGGGCGGTCTGGGACTGTCCTACCTCACGCAGGCCATTGTAAACGAGGAGTTGAGCAAGGGGGACGTGGGCTTTGCCAACGCCCTGGGCGCCAGCTCCTTCGCGGCCCGGCCCATTTTGAATGCGGGGACGGAGGAACAAAAACGCTATGTGGCCGATATTGTGCTCAACGGCGGTCTGGCCTCCTTTGCCCTCACCGAGCCCAATGCCGGGTCTGACGCCAGCGCCCTGCGGACCACAGCGGTGCGTACAGGGGACGAATACATCCTGAACGGGCGCAAATGCTTTATTACCAACGCGCCCTACGCCAAATTCTTTGTGGTCTTTGCCAAGACTGACCCGGAGAAGGGGCATCGGGGCATCTCCGCCTTCCTGGTGGAGCGGGACCGTCCCGGTGTATCGGTGGGCAAGCACGAGGACAAAATGGGCTTCCGGCTGTCCACCGCCGCCGATGTGGTGCTGGAGGATGTGCACCTCCCCGCTGTCAACCTGATCGGGGTGGAGAACAAGGGCTTTGGTCTGGCTATGAAAATCCTGGACTACTCCCGCATCGGCGTGGCCGCCGAGGCGGTGGGTCTGGCCCAAGAGGCTCTGGACCTGGCCATTGGCTATGCCAAGGAGCGCGTGACCTTTGGAAAGCCCATTGGCCAGCACCAGGCCATCCAATTTATGCTGGCCGACATGGAGATCAAGATTCAGGCTGCTCGAGCTCTCACCTACGAGGCCGCTGAACTGGCTGACAACGGCGTTCCCTTTGGCAAGTTCAGTTCCTGCGCCAAGACGCTGGCCTCCGATACTGCGGTGGCAGTAGCCAGTGATGCGGTACAGATTTTCTCCGGCTACGGCTACATGAAGGACTACCGGGTGGAAAAACTGTATCGGGACGCCAAGCTGCTCCAGATCTTTGAGGGCACCAATCAGATCCAGCGGATGGTCATCGGCGGCCACCTGCTCCACTGAGGAGAGAATGGCATGAATATTTTAGTTTGCATCAAGCAGGTGCCGGACACCTCTGAAATCAAAATTGATCCGGTGACCAACACGCTGATCCGGGCGGGCGTACCCAGTATTGTCAACCCCTTCGACACCTATGCCCTGGAGATGGCGGTCCAGCTGAAGGAGCGGTACGGCGGAACGGTGACGGTGGTCACTATGGGCCCGCCCCAGGCCAGAGACGCGCTGAAGCACTGTCTGTCTGTGGGCGCGGACAGGGCCGTCCTCATGACCGACCGGGCGGTGGGGGGCTCCGACACCTTGGCAACCAGCTATATCCTCGCCTGCGTGGCCAGAACCCTGGGGCCCTTTGACATCATTTTCTGCGGCAAGCAGGCCATCGACGGCGACACCGGCCAGGTGGGTCCGGAGATGGCGGAGCACCTTGGGATAGCCCAGATTACCTATTCTGCCGGTGTGGACTGCCAGGACGGCCAGGTTCAGGTCCGCCGGGAGGTAGACGACGGCTGGGAGATCATCGGTGCGGACATGCCTGTGGTCATTACAGTGAACAAGACCCAGACCGAGCCCCGCATGGCCACCCTGATGAGCAAGATGGCAGCCAACCGGGCTGTAATCCAGGAGCTGCACTGCGCCGATGTGGTCGGCATGGACATGGAGCGGGTAGGCCTGGCCGGTTCACCTACCAAGGTAAAGCGGACCTTTACCCCTGAGCGCAGCAAGCACGGGGTGAAGCTGGAGGGTATGCAGGCCCCTGACGCAGCCAGGGAGCTGGTCCGTCTGCTGGGCGAAAAGCGTCTGATCTCGTAAAGGTGGAGGAGTGTAATGGAAAAGAAGTACCAGGATATCTGGGTGTTTTTAGAAACAAAGGATGGTCAGCTGAAAAATGTGGGGCTGGAGCTGCTGGTTCCCGGCCGGCGCTTGGCCGACGCCACCGGAGAGCGGCTGGTAGCCGTGCTGATCGGCGACGGCGTCACCGCTCTGGCCGATACCGCCATCGCCTGCGGCGCGGATCGGGTGCTGGTGGTGGACAACCCCGCCTACGGCCGGTATGAGACCGAGCGATTTACCCGGGCCATGGAGGAGTTGATTGGCCGGCACAGGCCCTCCGCCCTCCTGATTGGAGCCACCAACAACGGCCGGGACATGGGACCCCGCCTGTCCTGCCGGCTGCGCACCGGCCTGACCGCCGACTGTACCGGCATCGATTTGGACGAGGAGAGCGGCAACGTGGCCTGGACTCGCCCCGCCTTCGGCGGCAACCTGATGGCCACCATCCTTTGCCCCAATACCCGCCCCCAAATCGGCACCGTCCGGCCCGGGGTATTCAAAAAGCCGGCGGCCGACCCCCAGCGGAAGGGACAGCTGCTCCGGGAGGAGCTGGAACCTGCCGCCCCCATGACCCGTCTGCTGGAGACCATCCATCTGGACCAGTCTGAAACGGTGGACCTGGAAAACGCGGAGATTATCGTCTCTGGCGGTTTCGGCCTGAAAGGGCCGGAAAACTTCAGCTACATTCGGGACCTGGCCGCTGTGCTGGGCGGCCAGGTGGGCTCCTCCCGGGCCGCGGTGGACGCCGGATGGATTCCCCACACCCATCAGGTGGGACAGACGGGTAAAACCGTCTCCCCCAAAATATACATCGCCTGCGGTATTTCCGGCGCCATCCAGCATCTGGCTGGCATGTCCGGTTCTGATACGATCATCGCCATCAACAAAGACCCCGAGGCTCCCATTTTTGATGTGGCAGACTACGGAATCGTGGGGGACCTGTTTGAGGTGATCCCGGCGCTGATCCAGGAGATCCAGGAATACCGAACGAAACAGTAACAGAAGGAGGGAGTAATAACACATGAGTGAACAGCAAGCATTGCTCTATGAGCAGGTCGGGAAGGTGGTCAAGCTGACCATTAACCGTCCGGAAAAGCGCAACGCCATGAACCACGCGGTGATGCAGGGGTTGCACAGCGCCTTTGACCGCATCGCTGCCGACGACAGCGTAAGCGTTGTGGTGATCGGCGGAGCGGGAGAAAAGGCCTTCACCGCCGGCTTCGATTTGAAGGAGGCCGCCGGCAGCAACATTACCGATGTGATGGAGCGCCGGAAAGACACTCGGGGCGAAAACGCCCTGTGGCTGAAGATGTGGAATCTTCGCAAGCCCATCCTCACCATGATCCATGGCTACACCATCGGCGGCGGCATCACCATTGCCATGCTCAGCGACATGGTATTTGCAGCCAGCGAAGGGCTGAAGCTGGGCAATCCCGAGGTGTCTCTGGGCTACATCTCCAGCTTCCCCCTGTCCCCCTACAAGCTCCACTTCAACAAAGCCAGGGAGCTCTGCCTCTTAGGTGATTTCTGCGACGCGCAGGACCTGAAGGACGCCGGACTGGTCAACCGCATCTTTCCCTATGAGAAGTTGGAGGAGGAGACCATGAAGATCGCCCAGCGGATTGCCAAAACGCCTCTGTTCAGCTTGTCCATGATGAAACAGGAGATGAACAAGGTGTATGAGCAGATGGGCTTCTTCAACACGGTGGACTACGCCGCTGAGATGTTCAATCTGTGCCGCCAGCACATGAATATGGCCACCACCTTCTCTCAGGATATCAATGAAAAGGGCCTGCGGCACACCATAGAGACAAAATATGACTATGAGGGGCAGGAGGGTTGAAAAGTTATACCGCTTAGAATGTGGCAAACCACATAGTAGAGGAGAGAATATATGAATACTGCTATTATTGTCATCATGGTAATTTATATGGCGGCAATGCTATATATTGGCTGGCGTGGAAGCAAATACTCCAACAATCTCACCGACTTTCTCACAGCTGGCAAGCAGGGAAAGCTTTATATGGTAGCCGGTTCCTTCTTAGGTGCCCACGTGGGGACTGGAATTGTTGTAGGTGGTGCGACAAATGGTGCAAAATACGGTCTGGGCGCAGGCTGGTATGGAATTGGTGCAGCGTTATCCTTTATCTTATTCGGCATTTTCTGCGCCAAGTGGGCCTACAGCAACAATTATCTGACGATTCCGGCCTATTTTCGGGACCGGTATAAGACCGCCGGCAAGGGTATTACCTTAGTTTGGTCCGTATTATCTGTAGTTGTGGCGCTCTCCACTTTGTCCGGGCAGGTGATAGCCGGCAAAAATCTATTCATGTATATGGGAATTCAGCCGCTGATTGGCTGTATCCTCTCCATGATTATCATTTATCTCTACTGTTCCGCTGCCGGCATGTGGGGGGTCATGATGACCGATTTTTGGCAGTGTGTCGTCATTCTGGTGGGCTTGGTCCTAGCAATTATTGCTGTATTTACAAAAGGAGGAGCGGAAACCATTGCCACTTTGGAGCCCTCATATTTCAATCCGGTCCCCTTTGACACCAAAACTCTGCTGCTGATGGTTCTCCCTACCGCTGTGTACGGCCTGACCGGCGGCGCCAATATGCAGCGTACCGCTTCCGCCAACAGCTTGAAAACCGCGACCTTGGCCCCAATTATTGGCGGCATTTTGGTGGCTGTCTTCACGTTCCTGCCTGTTACCCTGGGCATGTATGGCATGGCCGCCTACGAAAACGCAGACAGCAGCACAATCATCTACCAAGTCATTGTCACAGAATTAGGTCCGATTATGTCTGGCCTGATGCTGGCAGCTATTGTGGCTGCGGTCATGTCCACGTGTGATACCACTATTATGACCATCGTAACCAGCGTAATCTATGACGCCTATGGAAACGTGATTGCCCCTCAATTCAACCTGTCGAAAGACGAGCGGGCTATGAAGCGCGCCTCGAATATCCTGACTATTGCACTTTGCGTAATCGCTGTCTTTGGCGCATTTGTCTCCAATGATATTATTTCCATGCTGGCAACCGGTTACACAATGTTTGCTGCCGGTGGTTTGGTACCATATGTCTTTGCCCGACTCTGGAAAAAAGGAACTTCTTCCGCAGCGGTCTCATCCATGATTGTTGGTATGGCTGTTGCTCTGGCTAACAGTCTGGGAATTATTCATCTTGTTACCGGTCTGCTGTGTGTCATTCCTGCCTCCATTGTCTATGTTGTTGTAACTCTGCTTACACAAAAGAAGGAATCTTTAACCGCAGAATAAATTATCTGTATACAATCGGCATTCATAATCAGAATATTACCTCAGCGAAAAGGGGAGACGCCGCCGGCGTCTCCCTTTCCTCACTCCAGACAGCTCAAAACAGCCCAGGCCGCGCCGTCCTCCGCGTTGGAGGGGGCGATGCGGGCGGCGGCATCCTTCACGCTCTTTGGGGCGTTGCCCATGGCGATGGCCAGCCCCGCCGCCCGGAGGGCGGCCAGGTCGTTGTCGCTGTCCCCCACGGCGGCGCACTGCTCCAGCGGCACGCCGTACAGGGCGGCCACCAGGGCCAGAGACCGGCCCTTGTCCACCCCAACCCCCACCACCTCGAAGTCGTGGGGGTTGGAGGAGGTGAGGGTCAGCCCATCCAGGGCGGCCAGCTCCGCCAGGGGAAAATCCTCCGGCCTGCCGTCGGCGTGGATTTTGGTCAGGGGCAGGCCATGCTCCTCCATGTAGGCCAGGGGGTCCTCCGTCACGGTGGCCGCCTGGTGGAAGGCGGGGTAGGGGTAGACCTTCTCCAGCAGGGCTTTGTAGTCGGGTTTTACCAGAATTTCCTCCCCGGCAAAGATCATCAGCTTGACATCCCGGCCCAGACAAATCTCCACCGCTCTCCGCCCCCAGGGCTCGGCCACGTCCCACCGGCGGAGGGTCTGACCGGTGGCGCAGTCGGCCACCATTGCGCCCCCCAGGGTGGACACCAGGGTGTCGGTCTCCGCCTCCCGAATGAAGGCGAAGGCCTCCGGGGCGGGCCGGCCGGTGTTGAAAATCACCCGCACCCCTGCGGCCCGGGCTTTGGCAATGGCCGCCTTCACCGCGCTGCTCAGCCGGCCCTCCGGGTTGAGGGCGGTGCCGTCCAGATCCAGAGAAATCAGTTTTATCATCTTGTATCACGTCTCCATATTCCTTTGTAGGGGCGGACAGCGTCCGCCCGCGGGCGCGCAGTCCGCGCCCCTACCGCCGGTTCCCGTTTTTGTCAAAGTTTTTCTTCAGCGCCCACTCCACCACCGCGATAGAGCCCAGCATGGGAATCAGCTGCCAGAGGCAGATTGCCGCTCCCACAACGCCCACCGTTGCCACACCCCGCCCCAGCACCAGGAGCAGGGGCAGGACGGAGGGAATCAGCAGAATTTTGCCCCATTTATACCAGACCACGCCCATTTCTCTCTGGGCAAAGTCCCAGGTGTCCTGGTTTTTTGAGGACCTGGGTGTGCGGTAGCCAAAGCCCGGGTTGATCTCCCTGGGCGGATTTTTCATAAACGCCTTGCCGAATCCAATCATCACGCCGGGAATCAGCAGGTCCATGGCCAGCACAAAAATCCAAAATGCAATGTTTACAATCATAGGAACAAGCTCCCTATCTGATACACCAGCAGGGCCATCACATAGGCGCAGCCCACCTGCCAGGCGATGGAGAACCAGGCCCATTTCCGGCTCTGCATCTCCTTAAACAGGGTGGACACCGCCGCCACACAGGGGACATACAGCAGGATGAATACCAGCATGGCAAAGGCGGACAGGGGGGTGAAGCCGGTCATGGCGGCGGCCACTTCCCCGCTGGCGGCGGTGAGGGAGAAGCCGTAGAACATGGACAGGGAGGACACCACCATCTCCTTGGCCACCAGCCCGGTGAGCAGGGCCACGGCGGCCTGCCAGAAGCCGAAGCCGCAGGGGGCGAAGACGGGGGCCAGCACATTGCCCAGGGCCCCCAGCATGCTGTGGGTGGGGTCGTCCACCATGCGGAGGGAGAAATCGAAGGACTGGAGCAGCCAGAGGACCATGGACATGAGCAGAATCAGCGTCCCGGCCTTCACCAGGAAGCCCCGCACCTTCTGCCACACGTGGGTGAGCATATTCCCCAGGGAGGGCAGGCGGTAGGGGGGCAGCTCCAGCACAAAGGGGGCGGGCTCCCCGGCGAACAGGGTCCTTTTGAAGAACAGCCCGGAGACAATGCCCACCAGCATCCCGATGATGTACAGCCCGAAGACCACCAGTCCCGCCCAGGGGCCGAAAAAGGCGGCGGAAATCAGTCCGTAGACAGGCAGCTTGGCGGAGCAGGACATGAAGGGCACCAGGAGGATAGTCATGCGGCGGTCCTTCTCGTTCTCCATAGTCCGGGCGCCCATGATGGCGGGGACAGAACAGCCGAAGCCCATCAGCATGGGGATAAAGGCCTTGCCGGACAGTCCGAACCGGCGCAGGGCCCGGTCCATGATGAAGGCCGCCCGGGACATATAGCCCGAGTCCTCCAGGAAGGACAGAAACAGGAACAGCAGGGCGATCTGGGGCAGGAAGGTGAGCACGCCTCCCACGCCGGCGATGATGCCGTCGCAGGCCAGGGAGATGAGGACGTGGGACACCCCCAGCCCCTCAAGGGTCGGGGCCAGCCACTGGGAAAATCCGTCCATGGCCGCCCCCACCCCGTCGGACAGCCAGGAGCCGAAGGGGCCGAAGGTGACCACAAACATCACCAGCATGGTACACAGGAACAGGGGGATGGCGAATACCCGGTGGGTGACCACCTTGTCGATCTTCTCGCTGAGGGTGAGCTCCCCGGGCACGCCCCCCCGGACCACCGAGGCGGAGACTACCCGCTGTATGTACTGATACCGGCTGTCGGCAATGAGGGTCTCCCGGTCGCCTAAATCGCTGGAGTTCTCATACTCCGCCACCAGGGCGGCCAGCCTGATCTTCACCTCCGGGGGCAGGGCCAGCGCCTGTTCCACAAGGCTGTCCCCCTCCAGCAGCTTGATGGAGGCCCAGTGGGCGGGCAGATTGGCGGCGTAGGCGTAGTCGTGGAGCAGCTCGCCCATGCGGTGGTGGATGTCGTGGGTGTAGTCGTCGTAGAGGTCGTCGGGCTCGATGGTCACCCCCAGGTGCATCTGCCGGTGGGCGGTGTGCATCAGCTCCTCCACCCCCTCGCCGGTGCGGGCGGTGATGGGGATTACCGGCACCCCCAGCTCCTTGGACAGCCGGTCCACGTCGATCCTGTCCCCCCGCTTCTCCACCTCGTCCATAAAGTTGAGGGCCACCACCGTGGGCCGCTCCAGCTCCAGCAGCTGGATGGTAAGGTACAGGTTGCGCTCCAGGTTGGTGGCGTCCACAATGTCGATGACGCAGTCGGGAGCCTCACCGATGATGAAGTCCCGGGCCACAATCTCCTCCATGGAGTAGGGGGACAGGGAGTAGATGCCGGGCAGGTCCACCACCGTCACCGTCCGGTCGCCGATGCGGGTCTCCCCCTCTTTCTTCTCCACGGTGACGCCCGGCCAGTTGCCCACATACTGGTTGGAGCCGGTGAGAGCGTTGAACAGGGTGGTCTTACCGCAGTTGGGGTTGCCGGCCAGGGCGACGCGCATGGTGCGCCGGTCGTGTTCGGCGGGGTCGTAGCGGCCGCTGTGCTCCTCCAGCTCGTGCTCGTGGGCCCGGAGCTGACGGCGGGCGGTCTCCGGGTCCCGGCGGGTCATGGCCGCCCGAGCCGCTCCGGAGCTCCGGGGCCGGGGCTGGCCCATGATAATCTGGGCGGCGTCCGCTTTGCGCAGGGAGAGCTCATACCCCCGCAGGGACACCTCGATGGGGTCCCCCAGGGGGGCGATCTTGGTCACCCGCACCTCGGTGCCCGGGGTGAGACCCATATCCACCAGACGGCGCTTCACCGTTCCGGATTTGTTGCCGATTGACAGGATGGTCCCGCTCTGACCGGGAGCCAGGTCCTCCAGGGTCTTTTTCCGCTCCTTCATTCAAACATCCCTTCTTCAATAAAGCGTTAGGCTTGGCTTACTCTTTCCTGGACATTGTATCGCAGTGCAGGGGTATTTTCAAGAGGTTTGCCCTGCCATGCACAAAAAACAGTCAAAAAAATTCCCCGGCCAAAGCCGGGGAGTTTGGATTTCTGTACAAAATAGCTATTCACAGTACATCCGCACCACCAGATAGACAGACTCCTCATATTCGGGCGGAAGCCCGCCGGGGGCGTAGGTACTGCCGTTAGGACCGCCCAGGGAGATGACCGACAGGAGTATCCCCTCCTGATTCAGCACCGCTGTTCCATTCAGCCCGCCCCAAGCGGCCCCGCCGCCCAGATAGGGGCTGGCGATGCCCGTCAGCCTCCCTCTGTAAGAACAGCCCTCAAAGCTGATCCCATAGTCAAACCAGACTTCTGTACACCGGCTTTCCTCCTCGGACCACTCAAAATGGGGCTTCAGACTCAGCACCAGAAGCTGCCGGCGCGGTCCAAAATCCATATTGGCATCATCAGGCGACTGCAATATAATCGGCCATGTCTGTTCCAGTCCGTCGTGTGTCCACAGCTCGGCCTGAATGCTGTACCCGGCAAAGTCGTCGGCCAGGGTGGCCTCATACAGGTGCAGATCGAACCCTGATGCGCCCAAGGCACTGGCGATCTGATATTCCCGGTCGGAGGCTTCCAATTCCCGGATTACCGTCTCCCGCTGGGGCAGCCACTCGGTGTTGTCCCGGACCCACACATAGCCCAGGCCAGCCAGCACAGTCAAAAGCAGAGCGGCCGCCAGGATAAACAGCCACTTCCATTTTTTAATCTTGGGCCGCAGCTGGTTCTCCCCGAAGCGCAGGGAGTCCCGGACGGCCTCCTCCCCGGGCTCCTCCCCCCGCTGGCCGGAGAGCAGCTCGGTAACGGTGAGGTCCAGCGCCTCGGCCAGGGGCTCCAGCAGGCCAATGTCGGGGCAGCTCAGCGCCCGCTCCCACTTGCTCACCGCCTGTACTGACACGTGGAGCCGCTGTGCCAGGTCCTTCTGTGTCAGCTCCTTCTCCCTGCGCACCTGGGCAATCAGCCCGCCGGTTTTGATTGCGTCCATAGCACCGCCTCCTTTGGTCCCATTCTACCCTGCGGCCCGGAATTTGGCAATCAACCGCTGGTTTACCGGGTTGAAAGATGCTGAAAACCGCCCGGAACGGCCAGATTCAGGCCATTCCGGGCGATATAGTTTTATGCGTAGCGCAGGCGGCCCCGGGGATTCGGAATGGGGCGCCCCAGCTCCAGGGCGGTCTCAATCCATTCCTGGGCGATTTGCTCCACGTTATGGAGGGCTTCTCTGGCCGTGGGTCCGTCCGCCATACAGCCGGCCAGCTCCGGGACCTCGGCAATATAGGCGCTGTCCTCCTCGCTCCAATATATGATGGTCTTGTATTTCATACTGTAGCTCAGCCGTCCAGCCGGTCGGCCAGCTGGGCCATATAGTTGGCGGGGAAGTCCTCAATTTTGCCTGCGTCGAAGGCGGCGGCCAGGGCGGGGTCGATGGGCAGTCTGGCCAGCACGGGCACCTCCAGCTCCGCCGCCACCTTCTCAATGTGGCTCTCACCGAAGATGGCGTGCTGCTTGCCGCAGTCGGGGCACTGGAACCAGCTGTAGTTCTCCACCAGGCCCAGCACGGGAATGTCCATCATCTTTGCCATGTTGACGGCCTTGGCCACAATCATGGACACCAGGTCCTGGGGGGAGGTGACCACGATCACCCCGTCCACCGGGAGGGACTGGAAGACGGTGAGGGGCACGTCGCCGGTGCCGGGGGGCATATCCACAAACATATAGTCGATATCCCCCCAGATGACCTCCTGCCAGAACTGGGTGACCACTCCGGCGATCACGGGACCCCGCCAGATCACCGGGTCGGTCTCGTTGGCGGAGAGGAGGTTCAGGGACATGAGCTCGACCCCGCCGGCGGAGACGGCGGGGTCGATGCCCGCGTCGGAGCCGGTGGCCCGCTGGTGAATACCGAAGGCGGTGGGGATGGAGGGGCCGGTGATGTCGGCGTCCAACACGGCCACCTTGCGGCCCTTTTTGGCCATGGCCGCCGCCAGGGAGGCGGTAACGGTGCTCTTGCCCACGCCGCCCTTGCCGCTCACCACCGCGATGACCCGCTTCACGCTGGACATGGCGTTGGCCGGGACCCGCAGGTCCCGAGAGGAGCAGTCGGCGGAGCAGCTGGAACAGTCGTGTGTACATTCTGCCATAATTGATACATCTCCTTATGATTGATTACAAATTTGGCTCCCTCTCTGAGGGAGCTGTCGCCGCCGGAGGCGGTGACTGAGGGAGTTTTCCACGCGGCCCCGGCGCGCCGTCTGTACGCCGCATTCATCATTCGCGGCGCGCCGGGGTCGTCGCGCCCTACATTATGAATTACCGGATCAGGGTATTCTCCGTGGGGATTTCCTCCCGGGTCTCCTGGGAGGAGAAGTAGTAGCTCAGCACGTCGGCGGCTATGGAGGCCAGCTCGCCGCCGCTGCCGCCGTGCTCCACAGCCATGGCCACTACGATCTCCGGGTCGTCGTAGGGGGCGAAGCAGACAAAAACGGCGTTGGACTCGGTCTGGGCGCTGATCTGGGCGGAACCCGTCTTGGCCCCCGCCTGGAAGGGCAGCGCCCGGAAGGCCGGGCTGCTCTGGGCCATCTTCAGCATGCCCACCTTCACCGCCTCCAGATTCTCGTCCTTGATTTCGATGGAGTCCAGCACCTGGGGCTCATAGCGGTAGGTGACCTGGGAAAAGTCGCTGGACTTGGCCTCTTTCAAAAAGTGGGCGGCCCGGCGGGTGCCGCCGTTCACCAGGGTGGCGATATAGTTGGCCAGCTGGAGGGGGGTGACCTGGGTGCTCTCCTGGCCGATGGCCACCGAGGTGACGCTGCCCTCATACCAGGTGCCGCCCAGGCTCTCGGTGTAGGCCCGGCCGGCCACCACGCCGGTCTTCTCCCCCAGCTCGATGCCAGACTCCTCCCCCAGGCCGAAGCGGGCGGCGTACTCGTCCAGCTTGTCGATGCCCACCTGCCGGCCCACCTCAAACATGAAGTAGTTGCAGGACACCTCAATGGCCTTGGACACGTCAACCATGCCGTGGTTGCTTCTGTACTGCCGGTAGATCCAGCACTGGGGGGCGCCGGTCTCGCTCCAGTAGGTGTACCGCCCCTCGTCCTTGATCTTGGTCTTGGGGGTGATAATCCCCTCCTCCAGGCCGGCCACGGCGGTAATCATCTTAAAGGTGGAGCCGGGGGGATAGAGGCCGGTGAGAGCCCGGTTCAGGAAGGGCTTCAGGGGGTCCTCCGCCTTCTCCTTCAGCTCCGCGGCGTAGTTGGCCAAATCGAAGGTGGGGTAGTTGGCGGCCACCAGCACCTCGGCGGTGTCCACGTCCAGCACCACGCAGGCGGCGCCCTCGGTCTCCTCGCTCTCCAGCTTGGGGACGGCGTCGGCCAGCAGGTTTTCCACATAGGCCTGAAGGCCGATGTCCAGGGTGAGAATCACGTTGTCCCCCGGCTCGGGCTCCTTCTGCCAGTCCTCCGCCACAATCTTTCCCTTGGTATTCCGCTCCACCGTCCGAGTGCCCGATTTGCCCCGGAGGCGGCTCTCAAAGGCCAGCTCGGCCCCCTCCTTGCCCACCGAGTCGTTCATCTGGTAGTCTCTCACGCCGTCGCCGTCCTCATCCACCGTTTTGTAGTAGGCCCACTCGTCCGGGTCCATCTGGGCCACCCGGCCCAGCAGGTGGGCGGCGTAGCTGGTGTGGTACTGGCGCACGGTGGTGGGCGCAATCTCCACCCCGGGCAGGTCCAGCTCCTTCACCCGGGAAATAAAGTCGATGTCCACATCGGAGGCAAACACATATTCGGTGGCGATGTAGACCTCCTTGGAGCGCAGATACAGCTCATAGAGCACCCCCGCCACCGCCCGGGCGTCGGACCGGGGCATGGTGCCGATGTTCAGGTCGGGGACGGTCTGGCCGTTCTTCTCCGCCTGCTTCCGGTTCAGCGCCCCCTCCCCCGCGATGGAGAAGCTCTCACACATCCTGCCCAGCAGCTGCTCGGCGGTGGGCAGAGGCTGGGGGCCCTCCGGCTCTTTGGGCTGCTCCGGCTCCTTCTTGCCCATGCCGAAGAAGGCCTTGATGGAGTCGGTCAGGCTGGGCTTCTGCGGCTTTTCCGGCTCGGTCTCGTCCTGGGGCTCCTGGGTGGGGTCCTGAATCCACTTCATTTTCACCGCCAGCCTGCCCAGGCGGGTGAGGGTTTTCACCTCCACCCCCTCCTCGTCCTGCTCGGTGACGAAATAGGGGTTTTCCGTTGTAAAGCGGAAGGGGGCGGTTCTGGTGATGGGCAGGCTGTCGGACCACTCCACCCCCTCCGCCCGGGCGGCCTCCACAAGGGCCATGAGGACCTCGTTGATCTCGCCCTGGGTCTTCCCCATCAGCCTGGTGTCCAGCCGCACCTCGTAGATCACCTTGTTGGACACCAGTATCTGGCCGTTGCGGTCCAGAATCTGCCCCCGGGCGGCGGGGATAGTCTGGGACTCCGCGATTTTCTTTTGGGTCTTCTGCCAGTTTTCTTCGCCGTTGTTGATCTGCAAATCATACAGGGCGGCGCCCATGCCTGTGACCATCAGGGCCAGCAGCAGCACCATGGCCCACACCCGGCGGTGAAATTGTTTGGTATTCATTGGGTCTCCTTCTTGCCGTAAAGCGGAACGCTCTCTGTGTAGGGGCGGACAATGTCCGCCTGCCCGGGCGGTCACAGCGGGCGCAGTATGCGCCCCCCAGGGTCACGCCAGTTTCGTCCCGCCCACCCGGTTGTAGATGGCCCGGAACAGCAGCCACACCAGGGGGGTCCAGGCCAGGGACCAGAGGAACTCGGGCACCGCCACCTGGAGCAGGTCGGACAGGTCGGCGGCGTTGATAAACAGCATCCGGGCCACCCGCAGGCAGTCCAGCAGGCCCAGCACCCCCACCGAACAGATCAGGCACCCCAGGAAGGACTGGCTCAGGGCGTATTGGGACACCGCCCCCATGGCCATGCCGGCCAGGGCCAGGTAGAACACCTGCCCGCCGAAGCCGCCGGGGTAGGCCAGCTCCCACAGCAGGCCCACCGCCATGCCGAAGCCGGTGCCGGCATAGGCCCCCTCCAGTACCGCCACTGCCGCCGCCGCCAGGGGCAGCAGCATGGGCACCACCGTCCCAAACAGGGGGACCCTGGGCAGGATATAGGCGTCCAGCAGCCACACGGGCAGCAGCCCCAGGGCGTAGACGGTCCATTTGTGGATGAAATCACGGCGGGTCATGGAGTATCCTCTTTTCTGTAGGGGCCGCCGCCCTCGGCGGCCCGCCCTGTTGTGGAATATCCTTCTGGAGGAGCGGGGCGGCACAGAGGCCGCCCCCTACTCGGTGATTTCAAAGTCCTTAATGACAAACACCTCAATAAGGGAATCCAGCTTGACGGAGGGGATTACCACTGCGTAGCGGGTTTGGCCGGAGGGATCAGTGAACACCCCTTCCACGTGGCCCACCGGCAGGCCGGAGGGGAACATATCCCCCCGCCCGGAGGTGAGCACTTCGTCCCCGGACACCAGTTGGGCCCCCTCGGGCAGGTAGTTCAGCTTCAGCTTGCCCTGGTTCATCAGGGAAAAATCCCCCTCCAGCACTCCGGCGGAGAAGGTGCGGGTGACGATGCCGCCCATCTCGGTGTCGGTGTTGATGATGGTGGACACGGTGGACCAGTTCACCCCTGTCTTGTCCACCACCCCCACCAGCACGCCGGTCTCGGTGATGACGCAGTCCCCGGCTTCGATGCCGTGGTCGCTGCCCTTGCTCAGGGTGAGGGTGGACTCCCAGTTGGAGGTGGACCGGGCGGTGACCTTCACCGGCTCGGTGGTCAGCTCCCGCCGCCGGGTCTGGAACTTGAGCAGCTCCCGGAGCTGTTCATTCTCCCGGCTGGCCTCCTCGCCCTGGCGGACCTCCTCCTCCAGCTCGCCCACCCGGGCCCGCAGGTCCTTCAGCTCCTGCTCCATCTCGCCGTAGTGGAAGACATAGCCGTAGGCCCCCTCCACCCAGTCGGCGGCGGCGGCGATGCCGCTGCGCACCGGGGCGGTGACGGTGTTCACCAGGTTGGACAGGGGGTCGGCCTTGCCGCCCATCACAAAGGAGAGCACCCCAATGAGGACGGACAGCAGAAAGGCGATTACCAGCAGCAGTATTCCGTTTTGCCGGAGAAAATCCTTCACTTTGCCTGCTCCTTCTCCGCCGCCAGGGCCAGGGAGTCCACCCCGAACCGGGCCAGCATCCGGGCCAGCCGGCACACCGGCAGCCCCATCACGTTGTAGTAATCCCCTGAAATGCCCTCCACCAGCACCGAACCGTAGCCCTGGATGCCGTAGGCCCCGGCCTTGTCCATGGGTTCGCCGGTGGCGATGTAGCGGATGATGTCCGCCTGGGTCAGGGTGCGGAAGCGGACCGAGGTCACCTCATGCTGGGTCAGGGTCCGCCCCTCCTTCGCCACCGTCACGCCGGTGTAAACCAGGTGTAGCTTGCCCGACAGGGCGGCCAGCATTCGGGCGGCGTCCTCCTCGCTGCGGGGCTTGCCCAGCACCCGGTTGTGGATGGACACCACGGTGTCGGCGGCGATAATCAGGTCTTTGGGGTGTGCGGCGGCCACCTCGGCGCACTTGCGCTGAGACAGCTCCTCCACCAGCTGGTCGGCGGTGAGGGTGCGGGTGGCCAGCTCCTCCCCCTGGGCCGGGATCACTTTAAAATTTTCGATCCCCATCCGCTCCAGCAGCTCCCGCCGCCGGGGAGATTGGGAGGCCAGTATGATGTTCAAACTACCACCTCGCGTTCAGAATGCGTCCCGCCCGCAGGCGCCAAGGCCCCTTTTGAAAGGGGCTGTCAGCCGAAGGCTGACTGAGGATTGCGTTTTGCGAAGCAAAACATACGAAGTAAATAAGGATTGCAAAACTGTGTTTGCTTCGCATATTTTGGCTTCGCCAAAATGCAATCCTCCGCCCCAGTGTGCGCACTGGGGCACCTCCTTTCAAAAGGAGGCTTGGAGCTTAACTCTCCGTTTCCGCGCCGTATTTCGGCTCCGGGTCGTCGGTAAGTCCCAGCAGGTAGTCGGCGGAGACCTTGTAGTGCTGGCAGATTAGGGCGATGCGCTCGGCGGTGGTCGTGTTCCGCCCATGCTCAATGCCGATAATCTGCGTATCTCCAACGCCCACAACCTGCGCCAGTTCCTTTTGGGTCTCTCCATGTTTTTTTCGTTGTTCCAGAACGCGTTGGCCAAAAAGTTCTTTAGAAAACATAGAAACACCTCTTGACAAACTCAGCAAAACTGAGTATAATAGACCTCAGCTTTACTGAGGGGCCTGGAGGGAGTAAAATGGAAAGCGTCTTATATGAATTATTCAGCGGCGACTACGATATTACCCTGAAACCTGATAAAAAGCAACAGGAACTGTGCGCTCAGTTATGCGTTGAAGCGGATAAAATTCAAGCGGCATTCGGAGACGCATTTCTTGACCGCCTTTGCGAGCTGGAGGGGGAACGGGAGGACTGGCGCAGCTATCAGTATTACCGCTCCGGCTTCCTCCTGGGCGCACGCCTGATGCTGGAAGCTCTGGGGCTGTAGGGCGCGACGACCCGGCGCGCCGTTCCCTCCGTCCCCGCCGCGCGGACAAGGCTCCCTCCTCGAGGGAGCTGTCAGCGAAGCTGACTGAGGGAGTCACCCCGGACTCAGCTGACTGAGGGAGTCGCCAAGGCCCGCAGACCTCTGGAGGACTCCCTCCGACGCGGCTTCGCCGCGCCACCTCCCTCAAAGAGGGAGGCTTTGCCCTGCGGGGGACGAGGGGGTGGCGGGCGGACAATGTCCGCCCCTACAGGTTCCAATCAATCTTATCCTCGTTGGCGCACACCCGGCGCAGCTCGTCCCGGACCTCCATCAGGGCGAAGCCCAGCAGGTTCTGCCCCCGCCACGCGGTGGGATTTTCGGCGTTTTCGTTGGCCTTGCCCATGCCGATGCCCCAAATGCGGTCCCGGGGGCTGGCCTCCACCAGAATTTTATCCCCGATGCGCAGCAAAAAGTCCTTTAATTCGGGATTTTGCAGGAATTTTTGAAAATTCCCCGTCAAAACGATGGTGTGCTTGCACTTGTCCCACTCGGCCTGGTCAAAGTTCCGCACCTCTCGGCCCAGGGCCTTGATCTTCCCCTGAGACCGGGCTTCCATAATCTTTTCCAGCGTCTCCTCGTCCCCGAACAGCCGGGCCTTCTCCGCCATCATAAACTGCTCCATACAGCAGTAGCGCTGGGTCTCCACCCGAAACTCCGCCATCCACCACTGGCTCAGGCAGGTCTCGGTGATGCGGCCGTCCGGCTCCGGGGTGTGGCCCCAGAAGTGGACCCATTTCAGCTTTTTGCCGGCGATATACTGCCCTTCCAGCCATTTCCGGTCGTAGGCCGGCTCGCCGTTGGGCCGCCAGTGGCGCAGGAAGTAGTCCTCCCCGTCATAGTACAGGGAGGGGTCGCCCTCCTCGTCGTCCTCCTCCACGGAAATGCTGTCCCAGAAGACAGGCTCCGGGAACAGGCGGTCGTATTCCTCCCGCTCCTTGTCGCTGAGCTTGTCCCACCAGGCCCCCAGCTTGCAGACGTAGTCCTCGCCGTAGCCCATCCGCCAGCCGATGGAGTACTGGGGAATCTCCGGGCAGGCCAGCCACTCGGGGGCCATCCATTTGTCCCGCATCGTTTATCCCTCCATTGCGGCGTCGTCCGGGCCGTGCTCCATGTCGCCGGAGACGTGGATGGAGTGGCCATAGAACATATCGCCGTCGGCAAACCAGAACTCAAAGGAGCCGTCCGCCCGGATCTCGATGGACTCCAGCTCCATCCGCTGGATAAACTGCTCCCGGGTGATCTCCTCGTCCTCAGCCCAGTCGTTGGCGGAGGCCAGCAGGTCATCGGCGGCGTACTCCCGCACCCGCTTGTCCCAGCTGGCCGCCCCGGCCAGCAGGGTCTTGGCCCTTTGCAGGACCTCCGCCCGGTCCTCCTCCGCGTCGAAGACCAGGGAGATTTGCCCGCCCAGCCAGTCCACCTCGGTCTCGAACCAGTCCACCTGACGGTTGAGGGTGAAGGTGCCCAGCCCCTCCTCCCAGAAGGTAACCGGCTTCTTCTGCTCCTCCAGAATGGCCTTCAGGTCGGGGTCAAATCCCGGCTCAGGCAGGTCCAGCAGCAGCAGACGCTTGCCGTCCTCCGACGCCCGGCCCCGAAACTTGATGATGAAATCGGGCCGGGTCCGCCGGCGCAGGACCTCCAGCAGCTGTTCATCCCCGATGGTGGACAGAACAAACTCCCCCCGGTGGATGTCGGGGCTGTCCTCCTCCATCCAGGCGGTGAGGCCGATGGAGGCCGTCCACAGGGTCTCCCCCCTGGTTTTCCCGCCGCCGAAGCCGTTGGCCCCGGTGACCGCCAGAATGGTCAGCTCCTCCGGCAGGAATTTGGCGGCGAACGCCTTGAACTGCTTGTTCTCCGGGTTCTGAACCCGCTGCTCCTCCTCGGGCTGTTCTCCCTTTTTCTTGAATAATCCAAACATTGGGTGTTCCTCCAAATACGATTGTACCTCATGTAGGGGCGGCCTGTGGCCGCCCGTTATGAAAAGATGACGGCTGTGTGTAGGGCGCGACCACTGGGCGCGCCGCAAATTTGAGGGCATTTCAAGACGGCGCGCCGGGTCGTCGCGCCCTACATGGGGCAGGCATCCGCCTATTTTCCTGTGGACCCAAAGCCCCCCGCGCCCCGGGCGGTGTCGTCCAGCTCGTCCACCATCTGGATGCTGGCCTGAATCACCGGGGCAATCATCAGCTGGGCGATGCGGTCGCCGGGCTGGACGGTAAAATCCGATTCCCCGGAGTTTTGAAGCCCCACCAATATTTCACCCCTGTAATCACTGTCGATCACCCCCACGCAGTTGGCGGGGGCCACCCCGTGCTTGATGCCCAGGCCGCTGCGGGCGTATACCAGCGCCACATAGTCCGCCGAGGGCAGGGCGATGGCGATGCCGGTGGGGATGGTTTTCCGCCCGCCGGCGGGAATGGTGACGGCTCCGTCCACACAGGCGTGGAGGTCCATGGCCGCCGAGCCGGGGGTGGCGTAGAAGGGCAGCGGGATTTCCTTACCGATTTTAGGGGAAACCGCCTTAATTTTCAAGTCCATATTGTAAACTCCTCAAAAATTTTCTTGTTCAGGGGCGGTCTCCGGCCGTCCCTGCGGATTTTCCATGTCCACCACCCGCACATACCGCCGCAGGGGGTACTCCCCGTCGTGGGCCTCGCAGGGGAAGGAATGGGACATATGCCCTGGGGCGGTAATCCGGTTCACCCCCGCCTGAGCCAGCAGGGCGGTGAGGGTCTCCCGCTTCAAATCGGGGCAGATCAGCCCCGCCGTCTGGAGCCGCCCCCGCTGCCGCCGCAGGACCGAGACAAGCTCCTGCCGGGGCAGGCGCTTCACCAGCACGTTGCCGTGGAGGTGGGACAGCTCCAGGTTCATGTCCCGGCGGAGGGTCAGGGAACAGAGCTGGCCGGGAAAATTCAGGTCGTCGAAGCTGGCCCGGTCCACAATCTGTTCCAGCGCCGTCTCCCGGGCGTAGAGGGCCCCCTGAGCCGCCTGGCCGGGGGTTTTATAGTGGGACGCGGCAGCTTTTTCCAAAATCGGCAGAAACTGCTTGCAGAACCGCTCCGCCACGGACAGGTGACTAGTGTCAAGGTAAATCACCTGACAGGAGGAGCACAGCAGCCCGCCGGTGCGGACGATGTGTTCCGCCAGGGGGGACAGGTCCATGCCCTCCCAGCCCGACAGGTAGGCAAAGCTGAGCCGGTGACCCCACTCGATAAGCTTACAGCCGGGCGGGGCCAGCTTGCGCATGGCGGAGATTGCCCCGTCCCCGCCCCAGGTGACAATTCCGTCGGCCAGAGCGGCCAGGGCCTTAATAGTCCCGGCGTATTTGGAGGACAGGTCGAAGGCGTACAGGTAAGGGGCCAGCCGGGGCTCCAGCTCCGTCAGCTTCTGGAATACCGCCAGGGTGAGCCCCTTGTCCCCGTGGGGCAGCTTCACCAGGTTGATATTGCCGGTGAGCAGGCCCTCCACAGCGGTAAAGGCGGGCAGGCCCGCCATATTCCCCGGCGCGATGTGGAGCAGCACCCCCAGGGGCCGGACCTGGGAGCGCCCGAAGGGCCGGGGCCCGGCGAGACCGCCCAGCTCCAGGGCCAGACGCTCCTCCAGAGCGGCCCGGCTGATCTGGGGCCGCACCCGGTCCAGCTCCTCCCGAGCCCCGGGTGGGGCGTACTGGGCAATGAGGCCGTCCAGCGCCCCGCTGTCCAGCTCCGCCCCCAGGGCCTCCAGCGCGTCCAGGACGGTATCCGTCTCCAAAGGAGGACCGCTGAGGGTTTGGGCGATTTCCTCCTCCAGATACCCCAGAACGGGGTTCAGCTCCGAGTCAGGGAGAATTTTTCCACCGGCGAAAATCATGGCATTTCCCCCTTTCCCAGCAGCTCGGCCGCGCCGGCGGCGCAGGTGGTGATGTCGTTCAGCCCCGCCCGGCCCAGAATGGTGAGATAGGGGGATTTCAATCCGCAGCCGCAGTCCTCCCCGGGAGTGAGATACCCCAGATCATCGGTCATCACGCTGGTCACCGGGGTGGCGTTAATGAGGGGGGTAATCAGATTTACCAGCCCCACCTCCCCCATGGGCAGGGGCTTTAAGGTGCGCACATCCCGGATAATCACCCGGGCGTAGGCGGGGACGTGGAAGTGGTGTTTTTTGCAGGTGTTGAAGAAAATCGGGTGCTCCACCGCCCCGAAAAACTCGTGGATGTTCTCCTCCTCCACCCCCAGTACCCGCCGGGCCAGGGCGTAGAGGGTGTTTTTGTCCACCTCCTGGGCGTAGTGCTGCTTCCAGCCCCCGGCCAGCAGGATTTTGGACCCCTTGGGCAGGCGTACCGACAGCCCCAGCTCCTCCAGCCGCTCCATGCCGAACCAGAGGTAGGAGGGGAAGGCGACAATGCGCACCGGCAGGCTCCCCTGAGCCCAGCGGGCCAGGGTCTTTACCGCCCCGTCCAGGTTGGGGACATAGCCCCCGTTTTTCCACTCCAGCGCGTAGAACCGACCCACAGGCGGGGCAAAATGGGTCAGGCCGAACATGGTCCGGGCCACCCCCATCCGGTCCTGCCTGCCCGGCTTGTAGCCCAAAATCACATAGCGGGTGGGCTTGGGGGAGACCAATCTATGGTAAAAGCCAAGCCGGAGCACCATGGGAATCTCCGCGAAGATGCAGCCCCAGTCGAAGCCCACCCGGCTGAAGCTGCCGCTGGTGCCCGAGGAGGTCACCTTCATGGGGATGCGCCACCCCGGCATGGAGGCGGCATGGTGCCGCTTGAAAAACAGGGTGGGCAGAAGGGGGATTTTTTCCAAATCATCTATGGTATTCAGACAGCCGGGGGAGAAGCCCTCCGCCTGACAAATGAGCCGGTACTCCGGGCAGTGGCGGATGTGGTAGGCGCAGTTGTCCCGGACGGCCCGGAGAAACCGGGCGTCGGAGCCGGGCAGGTCGTAGACCCGGCTGAGCCAGAACAGTGTTTGGCGGCTGAGCATGGACGGCACCTCCTTGTTTCCGTTTTTCTAAACGCGGCCGTCCACATTGTGTAGGGCAAGGGCTCTGCCCTTGCCTCCTCACAGAGACGGAACCCTATCCCAGGCAGGGGCAGAGCCCCTGCCCTGCGGGCGGGACGAAGGCCGCCCTCTACTCCACATCCCGGTAGTACAACCCCCGGGTAAAGTCGTTGGGCTGGTATTTGCCCTGATTCATGTACCGCTCCAGCACCTGGGCGCACTCCAAAGCGTTTTCGGTGGTGAACATCAGCCGCGCCCCCCACAGGCCCAGCTTCTGCCAGTCCTTCTGCTTGTCGGCCAGGAACAGCTTTTTGGAGTTGAGAATCTCGTTCCGGCACCCCCAGGCCTTCACCACGGGGAACCGCTCCCCCTTCCGGTCGGTGAGGAGGTTTACGTTATTGCAGGTGTGCCGGCCGCAGTGGTTGTGGATGATGCAGGTCTCGGTAATCATCAAAGGCAGGCGGCCGTAGGCGATAAACTCAGTGGGGAGGGTCTTGGAGATATCCCGAATCTGAGGAAATTTCATCTCGAAGGACACGGTGGCCCCAATCAGGCCCAGCCGCTTCAGCTCCTTCATGGTCTGGCTGTTATACACCCCCAGACCGTAGTCCCCCCGGACAGCAAAGCCCAGCTGCTGGGCCCGGCGGACCATCCCCCAGGTGCCGGCCAGGGCCTCCTCGATGCCCAGCTCACGCAGGGCGGTCAGCTCCTTCTCCAGCTGGGGCAGCTCCTTGTCGGTACAGATGCGGGGCAGGGAGACGGCCACCGGCACCCCCGCCTGCTGGCAGCGGCGGACGGCCTCCGGGTGGGCGGCCCCCTCGTCGGCGGGGAGGTAGAGGAGGGCGGGCTTGAGCTTCAGCAGCTCGGTGCTGAGCTGGGAGGCGGTCCGCAGGGAGACGGTGAACACCGGACCCTCCTTCTGATTCTCATACCGCACCCCGGGCTGATAGGCCTCCCTCCGGCGCTGGACCGGCTTCTGCCGCTCCTTCCCCAGCTCCTCCAGCACCCGCCGCCGCAGGTCGTTGAGGGCGGACAGGGGGAGGGACAGGCCCTCCTCCACCCTGGCGGTGGCCTTCTCGCACTGGAAGGGGGTGCCCCCGGTGCGGGAGAGCTGGCCCTCCACCTTCTCCCGGGTGAGGGGGACGTTTTTGGCCTCCTCGGGGACGGGGCCCTCCACCTGGACCACCCGGCCCTCCCTGTCCTCCGCCGCCGCCTGGGCGGGCTGGCCGCGCTGGATCAGGGCGTACATCCGCACCGGCTCCTTCCGGTTCTCCACCCCGTTTTCATAGGTGGACCGGGCCTGGGCGTAGAGCTCCCGGGGCTCCTTCTCCTCCTGGCGGGTGCCGAACATATTGGGGCCCTTCTCCCCCATGTAGTAGCCGTCGGTAAAGCCCTGGCGGGAGAAGGCCTGCTTTAATGTGTCAATCTCCTGGGGGGTGGGCTCCCGGTCCTCCCGCAGGGCCCGGGCGTAGATGCCGGTGACAATGGCCACATATTCCGGCCGCTTCATCCGGCCCTCCAGCTTGAGGCAGGCCACCCCCATGTTTTGCAGGGCCTTCAAATGTCCGGCCAGGGACAGGTCCTTCAGCGACAGGGGATACTCGTCCGCCCTGCCGTTCCAGCCGTAGTTCAGCCGGCAGGGCTGGGCGCACATCCCCCGGTTGCCGCTGCGGCCCCCGATCACCGACGAAAAAAAGCACTGCCCCGACCAGCACATGCACAGAGCCCCGTGGCCGAAGACCTCAATCTCGATGGGGGCGTTCTGGCAGATGTAGGCGATCTGGTCCCGGCTCAGCTCCCGGCCCAGCACCACCCGGGTCATCCCCAGGTCGGCGCACAGCTTCACCCCGTCCAGGGAGTGGACACTCATCTGGGTGGAGCCGTGGATGGGCAGGTCGGGCACCGACTGGCGGAGCATCCGGGCCGCCCCCAGGTCCTGGACGATGACCGCATCCACCCCGATATCGCTGGCGTGGGCGGCCACCTCGGCGGCGGCGGGCAGCTCCCGGTCGGTGAGCAGGGTGTTCAGGGTAAGATTCACCTTGCACCCCCGGAGATGGCAGTAAGAGACCGCCGCCGCGGCCTCCTCCCGGGTAAAATTCCGGGCGCCGCGGCGGGCGTTGAAGTCTCCGTATCCAAAATAGACGGCGTCCGCCCCGTTCTGAACGGCGGCAGTTACCGCCTCCATAGACCCGGCGGGGGCCAGCAGCTCCATCATCAGGCAAAACCTCCGGTAAATCGCTGTAGGGGCGGCCTGTGGCCGCCCGCTGTTTGTAAAAGAGTTCGGGTATCGGGCGGCCAGAGGCCGCCCCTGGGGAATCTTATTTCCGCGTTCCCAGCTTGAAAATCTCCCGCTTGGCCTCAGACAGCTCCAGCTTCAGGCTGTTGGCCTCCTCCAGGCCCTCCTTCACCTGGCGGCGCAGGTTTTCCGCCGCCTCCTGTTCCTTCATCAGCTGGTCGGCAATGTTCATGGCGGCCAGCACCGCCGCGTCCGCCTGGGACAGCCGCCCCCCGGCAGACACCTCGCTCAGCTGCCGGTTCACCAGCTCGGCGCATCGGCGGACATAGCCCTCGTCCTCCGCCGCCACCATGGTGTAGTCCTTTCCGCCGATGTTGACCACAATCCGGTTCCTCATTCTCGCTTCCTCCCCGTCCTTTTTGGGGGCACTCCCCCAGTTTTTGTCCATATCGGCATTATAGCACAACCGGACGGGTTTGAAAATGAGATATTTGATAAAATTTCCGTTTGGCCCCCGCTTTTTAAAAAAGATGGACGCGGGGGCATTTTTGTTGTAGAATAGAGAAACCGATTTTTGCAGAGAGGAGGGCGCCGCCCGTGTCCCAGACCTTTTTTCCCGGCCAGGTGCTGGCCATCGCCGCCCAGGCGGCGGACCGGCTGCTGAAGCTGGGCAGCGGCGACGCCGCCCTGCTCTACCTCCAGCTGCTGCGCCACGGCTCGGCGGAGGGGCTGAAGTGGACGGACCCCCGCCTTCAGGCCGCCCTGGACCAGCTGCGCGCCCAGGGGCTGGCCCCCGACCGCCTCCCTGCTCCGGAGCCCCCGCCCGCCCCCGAAGCCCCGCCCCCGGAGTACGCCACCGAGGACATCACCCAGGCCCTGGCGGAGGAGCGCTCCACCTTCCCCGCCCTGGTTGGCGAGGTGGAGCGCCGGCTGGGCAAGCGGCTGTCCACCGCCGACTTGAAGAACCTCTACACCCTCTACGACCACCTGGCCCTCCCCGCCGAGGTGATTCTCATGCTGGTGGGCTGGTGCATCGACGAGACCGCCCGGAAGTACGGCCCGGGCCGGAAGCCCTTTCTGTCCCAGATCAAAAAGGAGGGGTTTTCCTGGGCCCGCCTGGGGGTGGACACCATGGAGCGGGCCGAGGAGCGCATCGCCGCCCTTACCCGCCTGCGGGGCCGGGAGAGCGAGGTGCTCCGCCTGCTGGATATCTCCCCCCGCCCCCTGGTCCAGCGGGAGAAGGACTACATCGCCGCCTGGGACGGCATGGGCTTTGACGACGAGGCCATCCGCATGGCCTATGAGCGCACGGTATTAAAGAAGCAGTCCATGGACTGGGGCTATATGAACGGCATCCTCCGCCGCTGGCACGAGAAGGGGCTGCACACTGCCGCCGCCGTCCGCACCGGCGACCGGGACCCCCGTCCCGTTCGGGCCGGCGGGGTGCAGAAGGCCGCCCCGCCCCCCGCCGATCAGGAGCGCCGGGCCCGGGAGGACATGGAGCGCCTGCGCCGGCTGATGGAACAGATGAAACAGGAGGGAAACTGATATGCCATACGACGCCAACGTACTGCGCCGGGCCGTCCAGCGGCTGGAGGACGCCGGCCGCAGCCGCCGGGAGGAGGCCGAGCGGCGGCGGCGGGCGGCCTACGCCCGGGAGCCCCGGCTGGAGCAGCTGGACCGCCGCATTCAGGGCACCATGGCCGGCCTGGTGGCCGCCACCCTCCGCCGGGGGGGAGACGCCGCCGCCGCCGTCCGGGCCGTCCGGGAGGAAAATCAGGACCTGCAGCGGGAGCGGGCTGTTCTGCTGGGGGGGCTGGGCCTGCCCCCCGACGCCCTGGACGACAGGCCCGCCTGTCCCCTGTGCCGGGACACCGGCTGGCAGGGGGCGGCGATGTGCCGCTGCCTGAAGGAGCTGTGCGCCCAGGAGCAAATTAAAGAGCTGTCCAAGCTGCTGGACCTGGGGGAACAGTCCTTTGACACCTTCCGCATGGACTTCTACAGCCAGACCACCTACCCAGGCCGGGGCAACTCCCCCCGGGGCAATATGGAGCTGGTCTACGATGTCTGCCTGAACTACGCCACCAAATTCGGCCGGTTTGCCCTGAAAAACCTGTTTCTCTCCGGGGCTCCGGGGCTGGGGAAGACCTTCCTGTCCGCCTGCATTGCCCGGGCCGTGTCGGAAAACGGCTTCTCTGTGGTCTACGACACCGCCGGGAACATCTTCGCCCAGTTTGAGGCCCGGAAGTTCCTCCGGGACAGCCGGGACGGCCTGGACGCCCGGGACGAGACCCGCCGGTATCTCAACTGCGACCTGCTCATTCTGGACGACCTGGGCAGCGAGCTGACCACCCAGTTCACCCAGTCCGCCCTCTATGAGCTGGTGAACACCCGGCTGGTGGGGGGGCGGCACACCGTGATCTCCTCCAACCTGTCCATGGAGGAGGTGGCCCAGCGTTACGCCCCCCAGATCGCCTCCCGCCTGGAGGGGGAATACCACAGCCTGTACTTCTTCGGTGATGACATCCGGCTGCTGAAAAAGAACCGGCTGTAACAAAACAGAGGTGATTTTTTTGAAGCTCAGACTGGATTTGAGCGGTATTATTGTCCAGCTTCAGATTCGCGATTACGACCCCGGATTAAAGGATGACCGCTTCAATGCCTGGTGCAAAGTAGATTTTTCATTTTCTTCTGAGCCATGGTTGAATTATGAGCAGAATGACGCGGAGGTTTTCGTGTCTTATGAAGTTTCAGACTTGTATTTTATCCTGAAGCGGCTGCTGTGCGATGAGTTGACTGAGATAGAAGAACTGGACATGAGGGAACCGGACTTCAACTTTACGCTTCACCCCAAATTTGATATCAGGAACAATCCCAGAGTTGCTTATGTCGCGCCAGGCCATGAAATAATAGATATTTTCATGGATTGGAGGGTCTGTTTTTGGCATAACGGCTTGACCCCCAATTATCTTTCCGTGTCGTTGGAGCGAAAGGAGATACAATATCTCTGCAACTATTTTGGCCTTGTAATCGGTCAGCTCAGCGAAACCAATCCTGCCATCCTTAACATGTTAGACACAGGAGTTTTAATCCCGTAAACGCCCTTATTATGGAGGAACCGCCCATGATTTACGCTCTCATTGCCGCCGTTCTGGTGGCGGTTGACCAGCTGGTAAAATATCTGGTGATGACCCGCATCCCCCTGGGGGAGCACGTCCCCTTTATCCCCTACATCCTGGACCTGACCTATGTGACCAACACCGGGGCCGCCTTCTCCATCTTCTCGGAGCACACCTGGGCCCTGGCGCTGGTGTCGCTGGTCATGTCTATTCTGCTGGCCCTGGCCCTGTGGAAGGGCCTGTTCAAGCACCCCCTGGGCAAGCTCACCCTCACCTTGCTGCTGGCCGGGGCGGTGGGCAACCTCATCGACCGGGCCTTTCGGGGGTTTGTGGTGGACATGTTCAATGTGCTGTTCATGCGCTTCGCCGTGTTCAACGTGGCGGATATCTGCGTGGTGGTGGGGGGCATCGCCGCCGGGCTGTATTACATGTTCCTGATGGACAAGCTGGAGCCCCGGGAGGAGGCCCCCCATGACCAGGCTGACGCTGAGGGCTGACCGACCGGGGGAGCGGGCCGACGCCCTGGTGTGCCGGCTGGTCCCCGACCTGACCCGCTCCGCCGCCCAGAGACTGCTGGAGCGGGGGGCGATCACATCGGCCGGCCGGCCGGTGCGGAAGAACGACCGCCCCGCCCCTGGGGATGTGCTGGAGGTGGTCCTCCCCGACCCGGAGCCCATCGACGTGCGCCCCCAGGACATCCCCCTGGATGTGGTCTACGAGGACGGCGACGTGATTGTGGTCAACAAGCCGGTGGGGCTGGTGGTCCACCCCGCGCCGGGCCACCCGGACGGAACTCTGGTCAACGCACTGTTATATCACTGCGGAACTTCACTGTCTGGAATCAACGGGGAACTGCGCCCGGGCATTGTCCACCGCATCGACCGGGACACCTCGGGGCTTATCATCGCCGCCAAAAACGACCGGGCCCACCTGGCCCTGGCCGCCCAGCTCCAGGACCACAGTCTGGCCCGGACCTACGAGGCGGTGGCGGTGGGGAGCCTCCGGGAGGACAGCGGCACGGTGGACGCCCCCATCGGCCGGCACCCAGTGGACCGGAAAAAGATGGCCATCGACCGGAAAAACGGCCGGGAGGCGGTGACCCACTGGACCGTCCTGGCCCGCTATCCCGGCTGCACCCATGTGGAGTGCCGCCTGGAGACAGGCCGCACCCATCAGATTCGGGTCCACCTGGCCACCATCGGCCACCCGCTGCTGGGGGATACGGTGTACGGGGCAAAGAAGCCCGTCCCCGGCCTGGCGGGCCAGTGCCTCCACGCCCGGCGGCTGCGGTTTGTACACCCCGCCACCGGGGAGCCCGTAGAGCTGGAGTGCCCCCTGCCGGCGTGGTTTCAGGAGGTTCTGCGGAAAATTGACCGCTGAGGTCTGAATGATAAGGAGAGAGAACTATGAAGACAAAGGAACAGCTGGGCGGCATCTACTCCGCCAGCATTACGGCCTATGACGCGTCGGGCCAGGTGGACGGCGCGGCCCTCCAGCGGGTGATGACCCGCAACCTGGAGGAGGGGGCCGCCGGATTTTTTGTAGGCGGCAGCAGCGGAGAGTGTTTCCTGCTCACCGAAGCGGAGCGGGTGGAGGTCTTTGAGGCGGCCGCCGCGTTCCGGGGGAAGACCAACCTTATCGCCCATGTGGGGGCCATCTCCACCGCCGAGGCGGTGCGGTATGCCAAAGCGGCCATGTCCATGGGCTTTGACTTTACCGCCGCGACGGCCCCCTTTTACTACGGCTTCTCCCCCAGGGAAATCTGCCGGTACTACTACGACATTGCGGAGGCCTCCGGCGCGCCGGTGCTGATTTACAATTTCCCCGGGAATACCCACAAGGAAATTGACACTGCCAATCCCGACTATATCCAGCTTCTGCGCAGCGGGGCCATCCTGGGGGTGAAGCAGACCAACTACAACCTGTTTCAGATGGAGCGCATCCTGAATCTGAACCCCGACCTGATCGCCTTCAACGGCTACGACGAGACCATGGTGGCCGGGCAGGCCCTGGGGGGCATCGGCTCCATCGGCAGCACCTTTAACATGATGCTCCCCCACTACAAGAAGATTTTCGACCTCTTTGCAGCGGGAGACCGGGCCGCCGCCCTGGAGCTTCAGCACAGGGCCAACAACTGCATGGAGGCCATGTGCCGGGTGGGGCTGATTCCCGCCATCAAATACGAGCTGTCCCGGCAGGGCTACCCCGTGGGCGGCCCCCGGGCTCCCTTCTCCCCGCTGACCCAGGAGCAGAAGGACTACCTGGACGGCGTGTTGGACCGGTATCTGGTGACGGAATAACCGAATTTGTCCACTTTTCCTCTTGACAGTCTCGCAAAAACCGGATAGAATACGGAATACATATGAAAAATGCGCGGAAAAGGACGAGTACCCGCCCCCGAGACGCAAAGAGAGCCGCCGTTTGGTGCAAGGCGGACGGGAGGGAGCAGGGAAAATCACCTTGGAGCTGAGGGCTGAACAACAGTAGGCCCCTCCGGACGCCCCCGTTACCGGGCAGCTTTTGAGCGGCCGGGCCTTTGCGCCCCGGCAAAAAGAGTGGTACCGCAGAGGTTTGCGCCTTTGTCTCTTTACAGGGACAGAGGCGTTTTATTTTTGCGAGAGACTGAAAGCCATGCGCCCAAAAGGCCCCCTTGCCAAAGGGGGCTGGCAGCGGCGTGAGCCGCTGACTGGGGGATTCCGTTTTTAGGGAACTTTCCACTTAACGGAATCCCTCCACCACCGGGCTTTGCCCGGCGGTCCCCCTCCCTTTGGCAAGGGAGGCTTGCTGCCTGCGGGCGGGACGAGAGATCAAAGGAGGAGATGCGAATGAACTGCCCAAACTGTGGGAACGAGATGGAGCCGGGAACCGTATATTCCCCCCGCGGCTACCTGTTTTGGACACCCGAACAGGAAAAACTGAAAAATTTCCAACGGCCAAAAAACGCTGTTCGTCTGCGTCCCGCCGGAGACCATACCAGGTCCGCTTTTTCGCCCCAAGCCCTCTCCACCCTCCACCAGTACTCCGGTGCGATTTGCCGGAACTGCGGCGCTATATTATTTTCCTTTGAAAGCAAAGAATAACACTTGTTATAAATGGAGGAACGCTGTATGAACTGTCCGGCATGCGGAAACGAGATGAAAAAGGGCCGGCTGACTGCCGGGGGTTATTCGATGCGATGGCTGCCGGAGGACAGCCTTAACGAACTACTTGATAAGGTAGTTGTCAGTAAGGCCTCCTTTTCAACAAAAGGGGTCCCGGCCTATATCTGCCAGCCCTGCCGCAGGGTGATTGCGGAATATTGATAATACGAAACGAAATAAATTAAAGGAGTAATACAAAATGGACTACAACAAGACCATCAATCTGCCAAAAACCGACTTCCCCATGCGGGCGGGCCTGCCCGCCCGGGAGCCCGACATGCTCAAACGCTGGGAGGATATGGACCTCTACCACGAGCTGCTGAAAAAGAATGAGGGAAAACCCCTTTACAGCCTCCACGACGGCCCTCCCTTCTCCAACGGCGCGCTGCACATGGGCCACGCCCTGAACAAGTCCATCAAGGACTTCATGACCCGCGCCGCCGCCATGCGGGGCTACCTCACCCCCTACATCCCCGGCTGGGACAACCACGGTATGCCCATTGAGAGCGCCATCATCAAGCAGAACAAGCTCAACCGCAAGGCTATGTCGGTGGCCGAGTTCCGCACCGCCTGCCACGAGTTCGCCCAGCACTATGTGGACGTGCAGCGGGAGGGCTTTAAGCGCATGGGCGTCATCGGTGACTGGGAGAACCCCTATCTCACCATGTCCCCCTCCTTCGAGGCGGAGGAAGTGAAAATTTTCGGGGCCATGTACAAAAACGGCTATATCTATAAGGGCCTGAAGCCGGTGTACTGGTGCCCCCACGACGAGACCGCCCTGGCCGAGGCGGAGATCGAGTATCAGGACGACCCGGTTACCACCGTCTATGTAAAATTCCAGGTGAAGGACGACCAGGGCAAGCTGGGGCAGTACGGCGATGTGTCGAAGATGTACTTCCTCATCTGGACCACCACCATCTGGACTCTGCCCGGCAACCTGGCCATCGCCCTCCACCCCCGGGACAGCTACGTCCTGGTGAAGGCGGATAACGGCGAGATGTATATTCTGGCCGAGGCCCTCTGCGAGAAGGTCATGAAAATCGGCGGCGTGGAGCACTATGAGACCGTCGCCACCTTCCAGGGCCAGGACTTTGAATATATGCTGGCTCAGCACCCCTTCCTGGACAAGACCAGCCAGCTGTGCACCGCCGAGTACGTCACCATGGACAGCGGCACCGGCTGCGTCCACACCGCCCCCGGCTTCGGCGCGGACGACTACGAGACCTGCAAGCGGTACAAGATCGAGATGGTGGTCCCCGTGGACGACCGGGGCCGGCACACCGACTACGCCGGCAAGTACGCCGGCATGAAGACCGAGGAGAGCAACCCGGTCATCCTGGCCGACATGAAGGAGAACGGGGCCCTGTTTGCCAGCGAGGATATCGTCCACTCCTATCCCCACTGCTGGCGGTGCAAGAACCCCATTATCTTCCGGGCCACCCCCCAGTGGTTCTGCTCGGTGGAGTCCTTCAAGGACGCCGCCGTGGCCGCCTGTGACGACGTGCGCTGGCTGCCCGGCTGGGGCATCGACCGGATGAAATCCATGATTCAGGAGCGGGCCGACTGGTGCATCAGCCGCCAGCGCCGCTGGGGCCTGCCCATCCCCGTGTTCTACTGCGCCGACTGCGGCAAGCCCATCTGCACCGACGAGACCATCGCCGCCGTGTCCGCTCTGTTCGGGGAGAAGGGCTCCAACGCCTGGTATGAGACCGAAGCGGCGGACATTCTCCCCAGGGACTTCGCCTGCCCCCACTGCGGCAGCAAGTCCGGCTTCACCAAGGAGGAGGACACCCTGGACGGCTGGTTCGACTCCGGCTCCACCCACTTCGCCTCCATGCAGAAGGACCAGGGCTTCTGGCCCGCCACCGTCTATATGGAGGGCCTGGACCAGTACCGCGGGTGGTTCCAGTCCTCCCTGCTCACCGCCGTGGGCGCCCTGGGCAAGGGGGCGCCCTTCAAGGAGTGTGTCACCCACGGCTGGACCGTGGACACCCAGGGCCGGGCCATGCACAAGTCCCTGGGCAACGGCGTGGACCCCGCCGACATTTTTAACAAGTACGGCGCGGACCTGATCCGCCTGTGGGCCGGCTCCGCCAACTACCATGTGGACGTGTGCGGCTCCGAGGTGATTTTCAAGCAGCTGTCCCAGAACTACCTGAAGTTCCGCAACACCGCCCGGTACTGCCTGGGCAACCTGGACGGCTTCGACCCCAACAATCTGGTCAAGCCCGGGGAGATGGTGGAGCTGGACCGGTGGGCCGTCACCAAGCTGAACGGTCTCATTGAGAAGTGCTTCGCCGCCTATGACAACTACGAGTTCCACGTGGTCAGCCACGCCATCAACGACTTCTGCGTGGTGGAGCTGAGCAGCTTCTACCTGGATATCATCAAGGATCGGCTGTACTGTGAGGAGAAGAACGGGCTCCTCCGCCGCTCCGCCCAGACCGCCCTGTGGCTCATTCTGGACACCATCACCAAGCTGTTCGCTCCCATCCTGGCCTTCACCTGCGACGAGATCTGGCTGGCCATGCCCCACCGTGAGGGCGACGATTCCCGGAACGTGCTCCTCAACGAGATGAACAAGCCCTTTACGGAGTACGCTCTGGACCAGGCCGCTATGGAGCGCTGGGAGAAGATCATCCTGTTCCGGGACGTGGTCAACGCCGAGCTGGAGAAAGCCCGGAACGAGAAGAAGATCGGCAAGAGCCTGGAGGCCAAGGTCATCCTGGGGCTTCGAAAGGAAGATGCCTTCTTTGCAGAGATGAATCCGGAGGAGCTGGCCGACATCCTCATCGTTTCTCAGGTCGAGACGGAAATGGTTAACCTCTCCGTTGCCAACGTGGAGCCCGCCCAGGGCCAGAAGTGCGAGCGGTGCTGGAAGGTCCTGCCCACCGTGGGCTCCGACGCCAAGCACCCCACCCTGTGCCCCCGGTGCGCGAAGGTGGTTCCCGCCATCGAAATCGAGTAAAAAAACATTCGCCCGGCGCAGTTTTTTGCGCCGGGCGGGCTTTTAGCAAGTTTGATTTAGTGAAGTAAAATTTGCTGTTGAATTTTACAGCGGAATAGGATATACTATAGCACAGAAAGGAGCTGAATCAAATGCCGAACATCAAACCGGTATCGGACCTGCGCAACTACAGCGAGGTACTACAGGACGTCACCGAGGGCTCCCCCGTTTTCCTCACCAAGAACGGCCGGGGCAAATACGCCATCGTGGACATGCGGGACTACGAAAAGACGCTGGCCACCATCCGCCTGATGAACGAGCTGGAAAAGGGCCGGAGGTCCGGGGAGACAGAGCCGCTGATTACCCCGGAAGAAATGCGCGAACATTTCCGCAGGAGGGCCAATGAAGTATAAAATACACTATACGTCAAAGGTCCGCCGCGATCTGGACGAAATCTGGGACTACATTGTTTCCGAACATCAGAATATTTCATCTGCGGACAAAATTATTCAAAGCATCATGGACGCCGTGGAACAGTTAGAGAGTTTTCCAAGTCTCGGGCCTGCTCTGGATTCGATTATTGATGTCAAAAGTGATTATCGTTTTCTTACAACGGGAAAATATCTCACGTTTTACCGCATTCTTGAGGACGAAATAAGGGTGGAGCGCGTTCTGTATGGCAGTCGCGATTACCGCCCATGCCTTCTGGACGATTTTTCAGATTAAAAGCTCCGCCCGGCGCAAAAAACTGCGCCGGGCGGGATTTCAGGTCCCTGGTCACGCGGATGCCCAATTGAGCGTCGATTTTCGGCGTGACGGGAAGCGGTGAGCCTATCCACAGCAAAAGGAACCCCGGAGGGCTGACACTCTCCGGGGTTGCTTTTGGTTTCGGTGAAACCAAGATGGACGAATTATCAAATTCTGATGTTATTATAACACGGCCATCGCCGCATATGCAATAGGAAAATTTACAATTCCGCTTCTTTTTCCTTTCGTTCCAGGTAGTCCTCCATCACAATACGCACCATACTGGCAACGCTGCGGCGCTCCCTTTGCGCCTGCATTTCCAGCCGTTCTTTGAAATTGCTTGTTACACGAATAGTAACTTGTGTCTCTGTCTTTGCCATGCAAGCGCCCCATTTGCCGTTGTCTCCTATTGTACAACAATTTTCGACAGTTCGGGTGTAAATCATTGCACATCAATTAACTCCAATGAATGTCAATGACTGTCGCCAAAATCGACAGTTTTCGGCATTATCTTCACGGCGTTATGCAAAAATCAGGGAAAGGAGGGCTGCATCATGGAAAACAGCAAAAATAACCTGTCGCTCGAACAATACCGCGAACTTTACACCAAAGCCTTTGCAAAGCTGGCGGACATCTCACAGCAGGCGGAGGAAGCCATGCAGGCGCTGGAGGAGCTTCAGCTGGTTATGGGGGACCAATAAAAATTTTTCTGCAAACCTGGGATTTTCCCTTTACATCAGGAAAAAACTATGATATATTATCCGGGCACGGCAACCGTGCGCCGTCCCCCGCTTGGTTTCGGGACATGGCCCGCGCAGGTGCGCGGGGACACACCCGCCCGATACCCGGCCCCAGGACAGAACATTTGAAAGGTGGAATTTCCCATGATCCGCAAGGATGAAAAGACGGCCGTTATCGAGGCCAACCGCACCCACGAGACCGACACCGGCTCCCCCGAGGTGCAGATCGCCATTCTCTCCGCCCGCATTAACGAGCTCACCGAGCACCTGAAGGTGCACATCCACGACAACCACAGCCGCCGCGGCCTGTACAAGATGATCGGTAAGCGCCGCAAGCTGCTGGACTACCTGATGGCCAAGGACATCGAGCGTTACCGTGCCATCATCGCCAAGCTGGGCATCCGTAAGTAAGACTGTGTTTCATAGGGCGGCGCGTCTTTGCGCACCGCCCTATGTTCGCATATACCCCCGGCGCTTTTGCTGGTCTTTTAGCAGTTGAATATGGGGTTGGGACAGAGATTCCCCCGTCCCGCCGCAGCGAAAAGCCTCCTTTTGAAAGGAGGTGCCCCAGTTCGCAAACTGGGGCGGAGGATT
>CAJUFJ010000018.1 GCA_910585815.1 uncultured Oscillospiraceae bacterium
CGGCGGAACAGGGCGTCCACCCGGGCGGTGAGCTCCGCCGGGGAGAAGGGCTTGGTCACATAGTCGTCCGCCCCGGTCATCAGGCCGGTGACCTTATCCATCTCCTGGGTGCGGGCGGTGAGCATGATAATGCCGATTTTGTTGTCCATGGCCCGCAGGCGGCGGCAGACCTCAAAGCCGTCGATGCCGGGCAGCATGATATCCAGCAGCGCCACCTTGATATCCGGGTTGTCCCGGACGGCCTCCAGGGCCTCCTCCCCGGTGCCCGCCTCCACGGTCTGATAGCCCGCCCGCTTCAGGTTGATAACCACAAAGCTACGGATATTTTCCTCGTCCTCCAGGACCAGTACCTTGCGCATATTGTTCCTCCTTCCTCTCCAAAGGCTCCCTCTTTGAGGGAGCTGTCAGCCCATAGGGCTGACTGAGGGAGTTTCTTTTAACGGACTCCCTCCGTCACAGCCTTCGGCTGTGCCACCTCCCTCTAAGAGGGAGGCGGCTTATTCGTTATACCAGCTTCTCCGTATGGTGTCGAACCGCTCCAGCAGGTCCATCTCGTCCAGGCCGCAGTTCCAGCCGTCCTCGTGGAAGCGGGCGGCATAGGTGATGTTCTCCTCCTCCCGGAGGATGGTCCAGCCCTCCTCCTCCAGGTCGGCGGTGCGGCTGCTGGCCATGCGGTAGACAGACAGGAAGGGCACCGGCTCCCGCTCCTCCCCCAGCCAGTGGGAGAAGACCACTTCCCGCCGGCCCGTCACCTGGTCGTTGCGGGAAATGGTAATCTGGTCCCGCCAGCTCTCCGGGATGGTCAGGTACCAGCCGTCGCTCACATTGTGGTAGGTGGTAAGCACGTGGTTGCGCTTGCCCCGCTGGTCGTACTGGGCCCAGTCGATAAGCCAGAAGTTGCTGGAGGCGCTCTCCCCGTAGCTGGGCAGCTGGAAGGGGGAGGGCAGCTCGGCCACCCCGTCCTGATTGATGTCGGTGGGGTTGATCTCGGTATAGCCCAGAATCAGCTCCCGGCTGACTCCCTCGGGCCCCATGGAGACATTGGTGAGCTGGCCGCTGAGCCAGGACACCACGTCAATCACCTTGCCCCCCTCGGCCAGGGTGCTGGTGACATAGAGGGCGGGCTGGTTGTAGCCTCCGGCCAGGTAGTTGGTGCGGATGCGGTTGATGCCGCTTACGCCGGCGGACAGCTCGGTAACCCCCAGCGAGGCGACGGCCCCGTCCTCCCAGCCGTAGACCTCCACCTGGCTGCTGGCCCCGCCGGCGTCCATCCGGGTAACAAGCACCTCGATGCGGCTGTCCTGGTCCATGTCCAGCAGGCGGCAGCCGCTGGAGCCGTCGCTGGCCACGCTGCACCGGGTGAGGAGCCGCTCGCTGCCCATCAGGTCGGTCCGGGACATGGCCCGGACGGCGGCCAGGGCCTCCTCCTCGTCCATGTCCCCCCCGGGCAGCTCCACCTCGTCCAGGGTGTACACCCCCAGCTGGTAGGCCCCGGAGCTGATCTGCCAGTTGACCGCCAGCTCCTTCCGGCCCTCGCCGTTGATCTGGGCGTAGGCGATGGCGTAGACGGCGCTGCCCTCGCCCTCCACCACGCCGGTGGGGACATATTCCTCCCCGATCTGGGTAAAGATGTAGATTTTAATGGGCTTTTCAATGCCGGGCACCCGGAAAAAGGTGACCGCGCTCTCCCGCAGGCCGTCCCCGTCCAGGTCCTGAAGCTGGATGCTGGCGGTGTTGTCCCCCGCCATAATAGTGACATCCTCCACCCGGGTGCCAAACTCGGCCTCCAGGCCGGTGCGCGCTGCCCGGATGGCGGCGTTGAGCTGCTCATAGCCCGGCGATTTCTCAGGCTGGCGGTACAGGTCGTCCGGGGAGCGGAACAGGCAGCCGCTCAGCGTAAGAAGCACAGCCAGCGTCAGGGCCAGGGCCGTCCTCTTTTTCCCCACGGCGTCCACCCCCCTTTCACACAAATTCACCACATAGTGGCGGTATTTATCATCATACCACAATTCCCGAAAAAATCCATAGCTTTTTGTAATTTTTATCCCACGGAAAAAACCGCCCATCCCGGAAGGGGATGGGCGGTCTGCCGCCGTGTTTAATTGGCCTGGGGCAGGGTGACGATGGCCTTGAACAGGTCGCCGTCCACGGCCAGGTCGAAGGTTCCCCCCTGGAGCTCGGTGAGGGACCGGGCGATGGACAGCCCCAGCCCGGAGCCCTCGGTGGACCGGGACTCCTCCCCCCGGACAAACCGCTCCATCAGCCGCTCGGCCGGGACGTTCAGGGGGTCCCGGGAGATATTTTTCACCGACAGGGCCACCTGTCCCTTCCCCCGCTCCAGGTCCAGATAGATGCGGGTGCCCTCCATGGCGTATTTGGCGCAGTTGGACAGCAGGTTGTCGATGACCCGCCACAGGTGCCGCCCGTCGGCATACACCCAAGTCTCCCCCTCAGGGAGGGTGCTCACCAGGGTGAGCTTCCTGTCGCTCAGCTTCTCCTCCCACTCCGCCGTCGCCTGGTCGATGAGCTGGGACATACCGATCTTCTCCCGGGTCACCGACAGCACCCCTGTGGAGGCCTTGGAGGCCTCCACCAGGTCCTCGGTGAGCTTCTTCAGCCGCTGGGACTTCCGGTCCAGCACCTCGATATAGTCGATGGCCTTGGGGTCGGTCTGCTGGGTGGATTTCAGCAGGTTGACATAGTTGATGATGGAAGTGAGGGGCGTTTTCAGGTCGTGGGAGACGTTGGTAATCAGCTCCGCCTTGAACCGCTCGCTTTTCATCTTCTCATCCACCGCCCCGGCCAGCCCCACCGAGATGTTGTTCAGGTCCTCCGCCTGAAGGCGCAGGTCGTAGGGCATGCGGGTGGTGTCGATCTGATACTCCAGGTCGCCCCCGGCAATGGTCTTGGTGCCCTGGCGCAGGCGGTGGTAGCCATAGGCCCACCAGGCCAGAAAGAGCAGCACCGCAGTCTGTATACAGAGATAGAACAGCGTGACCCCTCCGTCATAATACCCCACCACCAGAAGGAAGAAGCTGACGGCGGCATAGCCCAAAAAGCCCAGCACAATCTTCCAGGTAAAGGGCAGGAAGCGAACAAAGTCATGGATGGTCCCTGCCATCCATGCGGCCACCCTGCACAGCAGGGTGGTCTTCCTCAGGCACCGGGCCTTCACCCGGACGGCCAGGGTGCGCAGCAGCAGGGCGGCGCACCCCACCCCGGCGGCAAACAGTGCCCCCGCCCCGATGACACCCAGGTTATAGAAGGAGGTATAGCTCTCGCTCTGCGCGGCGTAGACGCTGGTGGAGCTCCAGTAGAGCTGTTCCACCAGCCCGACCGTGCAGAAGACCAGAAAGACAATGGCGGCAATCATGACAACCGCGTACACGTCGAAGAAAATACGGTCCTGCCAGGTGAGGACGATTTCCTCCGCACCGGATTTATGCCCGGCGGTCCAGAGAATCCAAATGAGTGCCAGCAGGGTGAGCGCCCCCAGATTCAAAAAGCCGGTGAGGTACTGGTCAAAGGAGGCCCGGTCCATGTCCCACAGTCTCCAGATCTGGCTGAACTCGTCCTGGATGGAATCGTCAACCTTCTCAGGCACGCCGTACTCCAGCACCAGCTTCATCGACGGGGCGGTTTCCCCCTCGGGGTTGGCGTCTGAGGGGGATAGACCCAGGTCGCCCGTTTCCGGGTCATAGTTGACGCTCCCGTCCCAGAGCTCAAAGGAGAAGTAGTGCGTCTCCTTCACCGTCCGGCTGATTGCCTCGTCGTCCTTGAGGTTGGTACCCAGCAGGGTCTGCCCGTCGTCCGTGAGTACCCGGAAGCGGAACCAGGTATTTTGCCGGGAAAAACGCTCCTCCACCCGGGTCCGCTCCTCCCGCAGGGCCTCCGCGTCGGCGTAGGCCAGGGGGTTGGTGGTCCCCTCGGCAATCTGCTTCTCCAGCTCCTCCAGTGTCTGGGACAGCTCGATCCCCTCCACCAGGTCCCGGCGGCGCTCATTCACAGCGTTGTAATAGCGGGAGGAGCTCTGCCAGTTGTCGTCAACCACCGAGCCGAAGCTGAGCACCGCCCGCACCCCGAACACCCCCGCCCCGAAGGCGGCGGCCAGCAGGACGATCCAGGCACACACCTTGGCGGCGGTGCTGCATTGCAGCTTTTTCACGGCTAAGCCCCCTTCTCAATCTTATACCCCAGCCCCCATACCACTTTTAAATACCGGGGCTCGGCGGGGTTGATCTCGATTTTCTCCCGCAGGTGGCGGATGTGGACGGCCACCGTATTCTCCGAGCCGTAGGCCGGGTCGTTCCACACCTGCTCATAGATCTGGGTGGAGGAGAACACCTGCCCCGGGTGGGACAGCAGCAGCCTGAGGATGTTGTACTCAATGGGGGTGAGGTTGATGGGCTCCCCGTCCACCGTGACCACCTTGGCCCCGTCGTCCATGGCGATGGGCCCGGCGGTAATCAGGCCGGGGCCCTTCTCCGCGCCCCCCAGGGCGGTGTACCGCCGCAGCTGAGATTTCACCCGGGCGATCACCTCCAGGGGGTTGAAGGGCTTGGTGATATAGTCGTCCGCCCCGATGTTCAGGCCCAGAATCTTGTCGGTGTCCTCGCTCTTGGCGGTGAGCAGGATAATGGGTACGTTGCTCCCCTCCCGCAGCCTGGCGGTGGCCCGAATGCCGTCCAGCTCGGGCATCATGATATCCATAAGAATCAGGTGGACCTCGTGGGTCTCCGCCGCCCGGATGGCCTCCCGGCCGTCGTAGGCCTTCACCGTCTGGTAGCCCTCACTGGTGAGGTAGATATCCAGCGCGGATACAATGTCTCTGTCGTCGTCACAAATCAGGATGGTGTACATCTCGCCGCCCCTCTCCCTGTTTATTTCCAAACCTAGCATAGCACAGACAGTTTAAATCGCAAGTGGGAAAATATTAAGAAGCCCTTAATTTTTTCAGCCCCGGGCCCTATCATAACATCTCATCCCGGCCGCCGGCAAGCAGCGACTGGATTTCCGGCCGCCGGGCCAGCTCCCGGTCCAGACAGGCCAGAAAGGCCCGGGTGAGGGCCTCCTTCCGCCGGGGGCCCAGCAGGTAGTAGATAATCTCGTCAGCGGGGCCGTTTTCCAGCCGCCGGACGGTCAGCCCCAGCTTTCGGGAGAGGGGGACGGCCACCAGGGCGGGGGCAATGGCCCAGCTGTCCTGCCAGCGGTCCTGCCAGGAAAAAAACTCCTCCAGCAGGGACATCTGGTCCAGCACCGCCCGGGGCGCCGCCGCCGCGCTGAACCAGAAGGAGTGCCACAGGTCGTACTCGGGATTCCAGGGCAGGCGCAGCTCGGCGGCCGGGTCCAGCCGGGAGGGGGGGACCGGCTCCGTCCAGTCCGGCCCGGGCCCGGTGAGCAGCACCATCCTGGAGCGCAGGGCCGGAACGGTCTCCACCTGGGGGTGGTACATGTGGTCGGAGATAAGGGCGATGTCGGCCAGTCCCTGGGCCACGTAGTCGTAGGCCTCCCGGGAGTGGTAGTGGTGAAAGGTGAGGGTCCGCCCGGGGGAGAGGAACTCCCGGAACACCGGGGGGAGCAGGTAGGTGGACAGGCTGCCCACCGAGGCCACCCGCAGGGTCTGGGCGGGGTCCCGGCCGGCCACCTCCCGGGCCTCCTGCCACAGCAGCCGCCACTTTTCCGCCACGCGGACAAAATCCCGGCCCCGGTCGGTAAGCTCCACCTGCCGCCGGCCCCGGCCCCGGACCACCAGGGCGCAGCCCAGGGTCTCCTCCAGGGCGCGCAGGTGCCGGCTCACCGCCGGCTGGGTGATATACAGCGCCTGCGCTGCCGCCGACACACTGCCCAGCCGGGCCACCGCCAGAAAGACCTCAATCCCCTGCTGTGTCATGAGAACACCCCCGAAATATTACAGAATGATTATATTATACCGAAAAAATCCCCGGAGAGCAAGGGATATCTTCGCCCGGAGCACGCCCGTCTCATACATTCAGCAAGCCTCCAAAATACCGGCCGGCACATCATGTAGGGCAGGGGTTCTACCCCTGCCTATCCCCGCAAGGGGATAAAACGGAATTGAAATAAGGCAGGGGCGGGCAAAGACAGAAACGAAATAAGGCAAGGGCAGAGCCCTTGCCCTACATGCGCCAGCTCTCCTAAATTTACAAGACAAGCGCGGCCCTTGACGCTCCCCGGTCCTCCATCTTATAATAGAGCCAGCAGCCGCCGGAGGGCGGCCAAATTCGGGAGGAGGAACCACTATGAACGAAATCGGGAAACGGGTTACCGGTCTTCAGCACATCGGCCTGCCCACCAACGACATGGAGGCCACCCTGGCCTTCTACCAGTCGCTGGGCTTTACCCTGGCCCACCAGGCCGACAACGACGGCGAGCGGGTCTGCTTTTTGCAGCTGGCCGGGGTGTGCATCGAGGCCTATGAGAACGGCCGGGCTGTGGGCCGGGCGGGGGCCATCGACCACATCGCCCTGGACGTGGACGACATCGAGGCCGCCTGGGAGGCGGTCCGCGCCGCCGGCTATCCCACCCGGGAGGAGGCCATTCGCACCCTTCCCTTCTGGGAGCGGGGGGTGCGCTTCTTCAACATCCAGGGCCCCAACGGGGAGACGGTGGAGTTTGGACAAATTTTATAGCGAAAATTTGGCGCGGCCCCCTCTGGAAAAATCAGGATTCGGCTTGCGGCCGGGCGCTCCCTGTGCTACAATGACCCTATGGAGTGAAAAAAGTCGAACCCAACAAAAGAGGAGGTAAGGCGCGATGGCGGATCAAAAGACCGCGCCCGGGCTGGAGAGCCGGCTGGCCCCGGAGCTGATGGCAGAGGTGTGCAGGGCTCTGAACTTCGACCCAGCCCAGTTTGCAAGGCGGCACGGGGAGGAGTTTACCCGCCAGTACCTGCGGCTGGATGGAATGCTCAGCTATGTGGGGGACGAGATCGTCTCCTATCTGTCCAAACGGATTAACGAGTGCCTGTCCAAGGCGGAGTATGCCCTGCTGTCCTATGTGGAGTACGCCGGGCGCAGCCCCAGGACGGAGGACTCCGACTGCTTCGGCCAGGCGGTGGCCAAATACCTGACGGCGCGGCGGAAGGCGGGGAGCGACTGGGTCTATGCCTTCGAGGGGGAGAGCGCCAAGGCCCGGTGTTTGGAGCTCTATCCCCAGATGTATGCCGTGGCCCAGGCCATGTACACCTTCGCCCGGGAGACCGGGGAATTTAAGGACGTGGCCCGGACCGACGGCCCGGACGCCTGGCCCAATCCGAAAAAAATCAGGCTGTGACACACGCGGCGCGGGGACGGTCCCGCGCCGCCGTTTTGTCAAAAAATGAAATTTTTCCTGCAAAATCACCTTGTAAATTGGTGGCTTCCGTGGTAGAATTGCAGGGAGCAATTTTTTATCCGCAACAATGAAAGAGAGAGGAGAACGCAAGCCATGTCCAATGGAATTTCCATGGAGCGGGTGGAGGAGATTATCGACGGCTACGGCTGTCAGGTCCACCACCTTATCGCCATCATGCAGGACATCCAGGCGGAGTATAAGTACCTCAGCCCGGCGGTGCTGGAGCGCATCGCCCAGAAGCTGGGGATCGGAGTGGCCAAGGTATACAGCGTGGCCACCTTCTATGAGAACTTCTCCCTGGAGGCCAAGGGCAAGTACATTATCAAGGTGTGCGACGGCACCGCCTGCCACGTGCGCAAGTCCCAGCCCATCTACAACGCCATCCGGGAGTATCTGGAGCTGGAAGGCAAGCAGAAGACCTCCGCCGACGGCCTGTTTACCCTGGAGACGGTGGCCTGCCTGGGAGCCTGCGGCCTGGCCCCGGTGGTGACGGTAAACGACCAGGTCCACTCCAAAATGAGCCCGGAGCTGGCCATCGACCTGCTGGAGAGCCTGAGAAAGGAGGACGCCGCCAATGGCTGAGATGAACCGTGAGCGTTTGGAGGTCCGCCGCGTCAAGGCGAAACGGGCCTTGTCCTATCAGAAACGGCAGATTCTGTTGTGCGCCGGCACCGGCTGCATCGCCGGCGGCGCGCTGAAGCTGTATGACTACTTCAAGGAGGAGTGCGCCCGCCGGGGGCTGGACGTGTACGTGGGCCTGACCCAGGAGGGGGAGACCGAGGACGTCACCGAGCCCAAGGGGGACGGGGTCTATCTGAAAAAGAGCGGCTGTCACGGCTTTTGCGAGATGGGCCCCCTGGTCCAGATCGAGCCCGAGGGCATCCTGTACACCCATGTCCAGCTGGAGGACTGCGACGAGATCATCGAGAAGACCATCCTCAAGGGGGAGGTTGTGGAGCGGCTGCTCTACGAGCTGGACGGGGTGCGCTACCCCAAGCACAGCGACATCCCCTTCTACCACAAGCAGCACCGCATCGTGCTGGAGAACTGCGGCACCACCGACGCCGAGGACATCGACGAGTATCTGGCCAAGGACGGCTATGCGGCCTTTGAGAAGGCCCTGTTTGAGATGACCGACGAGGCCATCTGCAAGGAAATCCTGGACTCCGGCCTGCGGGGCCGGGGTGGCGGCGGCTTCCCCGCCGGACGGAAGTGGGACAGCGTCCGCAAACAGCCCAAGGGGAAGAAGTACGTGGTGTGCAACGGCGACGAGGGGGACCCCGGCGCCTTTATGGACCGCTCCATTATGGAGGGCAACCCCCATTCCATCATCGAGGGCATGCTCATTGCCGCCCTGGCGGCGGGGAGCGACGAGGGCTATATCTACGTCCGCGCCGAGTACCCCCTGGCGGTGGCCCGGCTGAAAACCGCCATCGCCAAGGCGGAGGAGATGAACCTGCTGGGCGACCACATCCTGGGCACCGACTTCTCCTTCCACCTCAACGTCAACCGGGGCGCGGGGGCCTTTGTCTGCGGCGAGGGCTCCGCCCTTACCGCCTCCATTGAGGGCAACCGGGGTATGCCCCGGGTAAAGCCGCCCCGGACGGTGGAGCACGGCCTTTGGGCCCAGCCCACGGTGCTCAACAACGTGGAGACCTTCTCCGCCGTGCCCCTGATTATCCGCAAGGGCTCGGCATGGTTTAAGTCCATCGGCACCGAGAGCTCCCCGGGCACCAAGGCCTTCGCCCTCACCGGCAACGTGGTGAACACCGGTCTCATTGAGGTGCCCATGGGGGCCACCCTGCGGGAGATCATATTTGATATCGGCGGCGGTATCAAGGATGGCAAGAAGTTCAAGGCTGTCCAAATCGGCGGCCCCTCCGGCGGCTGTCTCACCGAGGAACACCTGGACATGCCCCTGGACTTCGATTCCCTGAAAAAGCTGGGGGCCATGATCGGCTCCGGCGGCCTGGTGGTCATGGACGAGGACACCTGTATGGTGGAGGTGGCCCGGTTCTTCATGAACTTCACCCAGAATGAGTCCTGCGGCAAGTGCGTTCCCTGCCGGGAGGGCACCCGGAGGATGCTGGAGATTCTCACCCGCATCGTCAACAATGAGGGCAGCCTGGAGGACCTGGACCTGTTGGAGGAGCTGTCCGCCACCATCAGCGAGACCGCCCTGTGCGGCCTGGGGCAGAGCGCCTGCAAGCCGGTGCAGAGCACGTTGAAGTATTTCCGGGACGAGTACCTGGCCCACGTGGTGGACAAGCACTGTCCCCACTGCAACGGCCGCAAGAAGGTGCTGCAAATCGACCCGGAGCTGTGTAAGGGCTGCGGCAAGTGCATGAAGCAGTGCCCCATGGAGGCCATCACCGGCCAGATCCGGATGCCCCATGTCATCGACACGGAGAAGTGTATCAAGTGCGGCGCGTGCTGGGGCTGCTGTCCCTTCGGCGCCATTCGGGAGGAGTGAGCGGTATGGCAAAGGGAATTATGTACATCGACGGCCAGCGGGTGCCCTTCGACGGGGAGCCCAATGTGCTGTCTGTCATCCGGAAGGCCGGCATCGAGATGCCTACCTTCTGCTACTACTCCGACCTGTCGGTCTATGGTGCCTGCCGCATGTGCGTGGTGGAGGACGAGCGGGGGAAGATTGAGACCTCCTGCTCCATGCAGCCCCGGGACGGGTTGAAAATTCGCACCAACACCGCCCGGCTACTCAAGCACCGGCGGATGATTCTGGAGCTGATGCTGGCCTCCCACAACTGCTCCTGCACCACCTGCGAAAAGAGCGGCGACTGCCACCTCCAGGAGCTGGCCATGCGCTTTGGCGTGCGGAAGGTCCGCTTCGGTGACAGCCGGGAGGAGACCACCGTGGACGACTCCAGCCCCGCCATCGTCCGGGACCCCAGCAAGTGCATCCTGTGCGGCGACTGCGTGCGGGTGTGCGGTGAGGGCATCGGCATGAACATCATCGACTTTGTCAACCGGGGCTACAACATGCGGGTGGCCCCCGCCTTCGAGCGGACGCTGTCCGAGACCCACTGCATCAGCTGCGGCCAGTGCTCCGCCGTCTGCCCCACCGGGGCCATCACCGTCTATAACGAAATCGGCCGGGCCTGGCGGGCCATCCACAACCCCAACAAGCGGGTGGTGGTGCAGATTGCCCCCGCCGTCCGGGTGGCCATCGGCGAGGCCTTCGGCCTGCCCGCCGGCCAGAACGCCCTGGACCAGCTGGTTACCGCCCTCAAGCTGATGGGGGTGGACGAGGTCTACGACACCACCTTCGGCGCCGACTTCACCACCATCGAGGAGGGCACCGAGTTCCTCCAGCGGCTGGAGCGGGGCGGGCCCTTCCCCATGTTCACCTCCTGCTGCCCCGCCTGGGTGAAGTATCTGGAGCACGAAAATCCCAAGTATCTCAAGCACATTTCCACCTGCAAGTCCCCCATGGAGATGTTCGCCGCCATCCTCCGGGACCGCTACGCCGAGAAGGACAGGGAGGACGGCCGCACCACCTTCCACATCGCCATTATGCCCTGCACCGCCAAGAAGATGGAGGCCGCCCGGCCCGAGTTTGTCCGCGACGGCAAGAGAGACGTGGACCTGGTGCTCACCACCCAGGAGGTGGTCAACATGATTAAGGAGTCGGGCATCCAGCTGCCTCAGATCGAGCTGGAGTCCCCCGAACTGCCCTTCGGCCTGGGCTCGGGCGCCGGCGTCATCTACGGCACCACCGGCGGCGTGGCCGAGGCGGTGGTCCGGTTCTGCCTGCCGGACAAGTCCAAGAATGTGCTGCGGGAGCTGAAATACTCCCCCCTCCGGGGCAACAAGGCCATCCGGGTGGCGGTCATCAAGGTGGGGGACCGGGACGTCCACATGGCTATCGTCCACGGTCTGGCCAACGCCCAGAAGCTGCTCCGCGAGATTGAGGCGGGCAACGCCTACTTCGACCTGGTGGAGGTTATGACCTGTCAGGGCGGCTGCGTGGGCGGCGCGGGCCAGCCCCACGGCATGAAGCAGGACAAGGCCGACCGGGCCGAGGGCCTGTACAACCTGGACCGCATGGCCCCCTTCAAGCGGGCCGAGCGCAATCCGGTGGTGGCTTCCTTCCTCCAGGGCCTGGACGAGGACAAGCGCCATGCACTGCTCCATGTGGACTACGTGAAGGAGTAAAAACTGAAACGACCCGGACTGTACTGTCCGGGTCGTTTTTTCGGCGCTATGCCTGGAAAAGGGGGGTGGAGAGGTAGCGGTCTCCGGTGTCCGGGAGGAGGGTCACAATGGTTTTGCCCCGGTTTTCCGGCTCTCTGGCCAGCTCAATGGCGGCGTGGAGGGCCGCGCCGGAGGAGATGCCGGCCAGAATTCCCTCCCGCCTGCCCAGCAGCCGGGCGGCGCGGTAGGCGTTCTCGGTGGAGACGGGGATGACCCGGTCGTAGACCGAGGTGTCCAGCACCTTGGGGACAAAGCCCGCCCCGATGCCCTGGATGCCGTGGGGGCCGCTCCGGCCCTCGGTGAGAACGGGGGAGTCCTCAGGCTCCACGGCCACCACCTGCACCGCCGGGTTCTGGCCCTTCAAATACTGCCCCACGCCGGTGAGGGTGCCGCCGGTGCCCACGCCGGCCACGAAGATGTCCACCTGCCCGTCGGTGTCGGCCCATATCTCCGGGCCGGTGGTGGTCCGGTGGGCCGCCGGGTTGGCGGGGTTGACAAACTGGCCGGGGATGAAGCTGTGGGGGATCTCCGCCGCCAGCTCCTCCGCCCGCCGGATGGCCCCCGCCATCCCCTGGGCGCCGTCGCTGAGCACCAGCTCGGCCCCGTAGGCCGTCATGAGCTGACGCCGCTCCAGGCTCATGGTGTCCGGCATGACAATGATGATCCGGTAGCCCCGGGCCGCCGCCACGCAGGCCAGGCCGATGCCCGTGTTGCCCGAGGTGGGCTCGATAATGACCGAATCGGGCTTCAGCCTGCCGCTGGCCTCCCCGTCGTCCAGCATGGCCCTGGCTACCCGGTCCTTGGCTGAGCCGGCGGGATTCAAAAACTCCAGCTTGGCCAGGACCCGGGCGTTCAGCCCCTCCTCCTGTCCGATGCGGGCCAGCTCCAGCAGCGGGGTGCCGCCGATCAGCTGCTCTGCGGAGGTGAAAATTCTGCTCACCGTGCTTCCTCCCTGTTTCCCCACGGAATGAGTGGGTTTTTCCCCATTATAGTCCCGCCGGCGGGCCCTGTCAATCGGTTATTTCGGGACGGGAGTTCCTGCCACACAGATTTTCATGGCACCTCTGTAGGGGCGCACAGTGTGCGCCCGCGGGCGGACAATGTCCGCCCCTACAGGGATATGCCCTTGCAGACCGGGCCGCCGTCAGTGGTACAGCTTGGCCAGAATGTCCTTCAGCACCAGGAAGGCGTCCAGCTCGCTGTAGTGGTAGTCCGCCTGCAGCTGGTCCAGCAGCGCCCGCAGGGGGGCGGCGTACTCCTCCGTCTGCACCTGGCCGGGGTACTCGGTGAGCACCGGGTACTTTTTGGCCCACATCTGGGTCCAGTCGATCTTCTTCTGCGTCTCCTCGCTGGTGCGCTGGATGACCTCCTCAATCTCCTTTACGTCCACGTCGAAGTCGATGAGCTCGTCCAGGGACAGGTGGTAGAGGACGGCCAGCCGCTTGGACTGGCGGATGTCGGGCAGGGTCTCGTCGGTCTCCCATTTGGAGATGGTCTGGCGGCTGACCCCCAGCCGCTCGGCCACCTCCTCCTGGGACAGGCCGCACTTCTTCCGCGCCTGGAACAGGCTGTTTCCTAAACTCATATTTGGTTACCTCCTCAAATGTGATGAGGCCATTATAGCAGGCCGGGGACGGCGCTTCTACCAACGCAGGCGGTCAATTCCGCCCGGATTTGCGGCATCAGGCGGCGCTCTCCGGTCTTTGCCCTATGGCGCGGTCCACACCAGGTCCTCCCGGGGGAGCTTTTCCCAGGAAAAGAGGGGGAGCAGCTCCCTGGGGGTGATGGGGACGCAGCGGTCGATAAGGTTGGCGGCCAGGGCCAGACAGCCCACCAGCTCCGGGGCGGTGAACCGGGCCTGAAGCTGGCCCAGCTCCAGGTCCCGGTCCCGCTTGGCCAGGCGGCGGCCGTCGGGGGCCAGGAGCAGGGGCAGGTGGCCGTACTCCGGGTGGGGCAGGCCCAGCCGGTCCTGGAGCCACAGCTGCCGGGGGGTGGAGGACAGCAGGTCGCTGCCCCGCACCACCTGGGTGACCCCCATGGCGGCGTCGTCCACCACCACAGCCAGCTGGTAGGCGTACACCCCGTCGGACCGGCGGAGGATAAAGTCGCCGCAGTCCCGGGCCAGGTTCTCCCCAAAGCCGCCCTGGAGAAGGTCTATAAAGGCAATTTCCTGTTCAGGCACCCGCACCCGCCAGGCGGGGCGGCGGGTTTGGGACAGCTCCCTTTGCTCCTCCGCTGTCAGGTTGGCGCAGCGGCCGTCGTAGACGGCCGCCCCGTCGGACCGGTGAGGGGCGGAGGCGGCCAGCCGCTCCGCCCGGGTGCAGAAGCAGGGGTAAATCACACCCTGTTGTTCCAGCTTTTGAAATGCCTGCCTGTATTGCTCGGTACGCCGGCTCTGGTATACCGGCGCGCCGTCCCAGTCCAGGCCCAGCCATTCCAGGTCCCGCATCACCTGGTCGCAGTAGGCCTGCCGGCATCGCTCCGGGTCCAGGTCCTCCAGACGAAGGACCATTCCGCCGCCGGCGCTCCGGGCGGACAGCCAGGCCAGCAGGCAGGACCACAGATTTCCCATGTGCATCCGTCCGCTGGGACTGGGGGCAAAGCGCCCCACCACCTTATTCATCCTCATATTCCGCCAGCGCCTCCTGTAAAAATTCCAGGTCCTTGTCGTCCAGGTTGTGGAGGCCGGCGTCCTCCTCCAGGTGGTGGGTGAACTCGTGGGCCACGGTGGCGAAAATCTCGTCCTTCCAGACCTCCTCGTCGTCCTCCTCCAGCAGGGCGGCGAAGGAGCCGTAATACAGCAGGATATAGCGCCCCAGGGAGTCGTGGACGTACTCCCCCATAATGTACATCTCCCCCGGGGGAAAGTCGGGGTCGGGCAGGGCCGCCTCCTCCAGCTGGATGCCGCCGTCCAGGTCTTCAAAGAAGGCGTCCGGGAAGTGACCGGCGATCTCCTCCAGCCAGTCCCCCATCTGTTGATAGCTCGGTACCATTTTCATTTCTCCTTTCCAGAGGACAACAAGGGCCCGCCTTTGCAGGCGGGCTCCTGTATTCAGTGCAAAATCCGGGGCACAGCGGCTCAGACCTTGGCGGCCTTCTTCCGGAAGGGCTTGTTGTCCAGGTCTTTCAGGGTCACGCCCACATAGGCGCAGACCAGATTGATAATGGGCATCATCCAGTTAAAGAGAGCCCAGGGGCCGTACTCGGCCACACCCATCTTCAGGGTATCGGAGATAAACACGCCGCAGGTGTTCCAGGGGATCAGGGCGGAGGTCACAGTGCCGGCGCCCTCCAGCGCGGAGGACAGAACGGTGGGGTGCAGGCCCATCTTGCGGTACTCGTCGGCATACATAGAGCCGGGAACTACAATAGAAATGTACTGCTCTGGCATCACCGCATTGGACACCACACAGGTGGCCTCAGTGAGGGTGACCAGACCGGCAGGACCCCTGACCAGCTTCTTGAGCTGATTGACAATGACCTCCAGTTGGTGGGTGTACTCCATGATGCCGCCAAACATCATGGCGATGATGGTCATAGAGACGGAGGACATCATGCCCATAATACCTCCGGTCTCCAGCAGGCGGGTCATGGTGTAGCAGGTGTCAGGAGAGAGGGTGGTCTCCATCATGTCCAAGGTATCTTTCGTGAAGGTAAAGCCATCCTTGCCATAGGTAAACAGGGTGCCCAGGTCGCAAGAGGGCTGGAAAATCAGGCCCAGGACCGCACCGGCCAGGATGCCCAGAGTGATACCAGGAATGGCGGGCACCTTCAGGGCCACCGCTACGATGACGATGACGGGCGGCAACAGCAACAGGGGGTTGATGTTGAACACACCGCCATTGGCCGCGTTCAGGGCGTTGGAGAACTCAACGACGCGGCTCATGTCGGCGTCGCCGCCGTGATACTGGGTGGCGCCCAGCACGCCGAAGACGACCAGGGTGATGCCGTAAGTAATCACGGTAGGCACCAGCATGGCCTTGACGTGGCTCATAACGTCAGTGCCGGCCATGGCGGGGGCCAGGTTGGTGGTGTCGGACAGGGGGGACATCTTATCGCCGAAGTAGGCACCGGACAGGATGGCGCCGGCAGTCATGGCGGGGCTCATGTTCAGGCCGAAGCCGATGCCCATGAAAGCCACGCCCATGGTGCCCATGGTGCCCCAAGAGGTACCGGTAGCCAGGGAGGTGATGGAGCAGATCAGCACGGTGGCGATAAAGAAGATGGCGGGATGGAGGATCTTCAGGCCATAGTAAACCATGGCAGGCACCACGCCCGCGTTGATCCACACACCGATCAGAACACCGACGATGATCAGGATACAGACGGACTGGAGGGCCTTATAGATGCCGTCCATCATGGACTTCTCGATCTCCTCCCACTTGTAGCCCAGCCACAGGGCCATCAGAGCCGCGCCAATTACGCCGATGAACATGGGAACATGGGGATCGACCTCGAAAATCATGATACCGACATACAGGGCCAGGACCAAGAAGCCCAGAGAGATTAGGGCCTCTATCATGTTTGGCATACGTCCAGAGGATTTCTTTTCTTCACTCACTGATTTTACCAACCTTTCTTAATGCACACACTCCCTTGTCCGGAGACCCGGCAGGCCCCGGGACAAACAAATGCATTTTTTTGGATAACGATACGTTTTCTGGTAATCCGTGGGCAGCTTGGGCAGGGTCAATCGCAACACCTCTCCTCCCAGATTTCCTCTCCTCTTTCCGCCGCGTCCGGACGCGGCGGACGGCCCGTTCACGGGCCGTTAATTTATTATACTACAGCATTGATAAAAACGCAAGCCCTTTTCTGGTTTGTTTCAGATTTTTCGGAGGGGAGACAGGATTTTGCCCATAATATCAGCGGTTTTTGCCAAAAGAAAAAGAGGATTTTATTATTTTATTATGTGTTGTTACAACCGCCTGTGCATTGCGGCGTAAAATTTGCAGTTTTTCCTGCAAGACGTATCCTGCCGCCCCTGGCGGGCGGACCCTCTCCATGTCCGCCCGCAGGGGTGGGAAATTGCTTACTTGCCCAGCTCGGTGAGGGCCTTATCCACAGCGGCAACCACGATGTCGCACTCGGCCTCGGAGGCGATCAGAGGCGGGATGAAGCGCAGCACGTTGCCGGCGGTGCAGTTGATGAGCACATCCTGCTCGAAGCACTTGTCTACCACCTTGGGGCCGATCTCGTTGTCGGTGAGCTCCACACCGTTAATCATGCCCAGGCCGCGGACCTCCTTCACGGCGTCGGGGTGTTTCTCGGCCATCTTCCGCAGCTGGGCGCGGAAGTGCTCGCCGGTCTTGGCAGCCTGGTCCATCACACCCTCGTTGAGCATGGTGTCCAGGGTGGCGGCGGCCAGGCCGCAGGCCAGAGGCCCGCCGGCGAAGGTGGAGCCGTGGGTGCCGGGAATCAGGGTCTTGGCGGCGTCGCCCCGGGCGCACACCGCGCCGATGGGCACGCCGGAGCCCAGCGCCTTGGCCATGGAGCAGGTGTCGGGCTCCACGCCGTAGTTCTGGTGGGCGAACAGCTTGCCGGTGCGGCCGGAACCAACCTGCACCTCGTCGAACATGAGGAGGATGCCCCGCTCGTCGCAGATGTCACGCAGGCCTTGCAGGAACTCCTGGGTGGCGGGACGGACGCCGCCCTCGCCCTGGACGGGCTCGGTGAGGATGGCGCACACCTTGTCGTCCAGCTGCTCCTTCACGGACTCCAGGTTGTTGAACTCGGCGTAGCGGAAGCCCTCGGGCAGGGGGGAATACCACTTGGGATTGTGGACAATCTCCTGGCCGGTGGCGGTGGCGGTGGCCAGGGTGCGGCCGTGGAAGCTTTTCAGCATGCTGATAACCACATACCGCTCGGGGTGGCCGTGGTCCACGGCGTACTTCCGGGCCAGCTTAATCTGGCCCTCGTTGGCCTCGGCGCCGGAGTTGGCAAACAGCACCTTCTCAAAGCAGCTGTTTTCCACGATCATCTGGCAGACCTGGATGGCGGGAGCGTTGTAGTAGTAGTTGGAGCAGTGGAGCATGGTGTGGGCCCGCTCCTCCATGGCCTTCACGATGGCGGGGTGGCAGTGGCCCAGACCGTTGACGGCGATGCCGCCCACGAAGTCCAGGAACTTCCGGCCGTCCAGGTCCCACACATAGCAGCCCTCGCCCCGGTCCATAACGATGGGCATACGGGCGTGGTTGCCGTACAGGTACTTGTCAGCGGCGGCGATGGCCTCGGCGTTGCTCTTGAAATTCTGAAGCATAGAGATGACCTCCTAATATTTTATAGTGCGCTTGCGCGCGTTGGCTCGTTTTCGTGCGGGCGGATTGTATCCGTCCTCATTTGCTCCACTTGATGCCCACACTGGGCTGGGCGGTGCCCACGGTGGTGCCGGTGCCCTCGGTGGAGAAGGCCTCGTACAGCATGCTGTGGGGCTGGCGCCCGTCGATGATATGGACGCTGGTGACCCCCTCCTCAATGGCCTGCACGCAGCAGTCCACCTTGGGGATCATGCCGCCGGCGATGGTGCCCTGGTCCTTCAGGCCGGGGACGTCGGCCACGTTCAGGTAGGAAATGACGTCCCGCACCTTGATGTCGTTGCACAGGCCCTCGATGTCGGTGAGGATCATCAGCTTTTCGGCCTTCAGCGCCCCGGCCAGCTTGCTGGCGGCGGTGTCGCCGTTGATGTTGAAGCTGTTCCCCTGACCGTCGGTGCCCACGGGGGCCACCACCGGGATGAACCCGGCGTCCAGCATGGCCAGCACCGGCTCGGCGTTGACCTTCACCACGTCGCCCACATAGCCCAGCTCCTCACTGCGCTGGACGCACTGGAACAGGTTGCCGCTGATGCCGGACAGGCCCACTGCCCTGCCGCCCTGGGCGCTGATGCGGCCCACCAGCTCGCTGTTCACCTGGCCGATGAGCACCATCTCCACCACCCGGATGATCTCGGCGGAGGTGTAGCGCAGGCCGTTGATGAACTTTACGGGGATGTCCAGCTGCTCCAGCATCTTATTGATGCCGGGGCCGCCGCCGTGGCACAGCACGGGCTTCAGGCCCATGGCCTTCAGGAGGACCACGTCCTTGATGACGTTGGCCTTCAGCTCCTCGTTGATCATGGCGTTGCCGCCGTACTTGATGACCACAATCTTCCCGGCGTATTTGCTCAGGTAGGGCAGCGCCTCCAGCACGGTTTCCACCTTATTGGCGATCTCGTTCATACGGTCCCCTCCCCATTAAGAGCGGTAGTCGCCGTTGATCTTTACGTAGTCGTAGGTCAGGTCGCAGCCGAAAGCGGTGGCCTGGCCGTCGCCGCTGTGGAAGTCCACAATGACGGTGATGTCGTGCTCGGTGAGGACGGCCTTGGCCAGCTCCTCGCTGAAGTCGGTGCCGAAGCCGGCCTCCATCACCGCCACCTCGCCGGCGGCGCTTTTCAGGATACAGTCGGCCCTGGTGGGGTCCACGTCCGCCCCGGAGTAACCGGCGGCGGCCATGATGCGGCCCCAGTTGGCGTCCCGGCCGAAGACGGCGGCCTTGAACAGGGTGGAACCGGCGATGGACCGGGCCACCAGCCGGGCGTCCTGCTCGGTGGGCAGGCCCTTGGCCTCCACGATCATCAGGTGGGTGGCGCCCTCGCCGTCGGAGGCGATGCGCCGGGCCATGTCGATGCAGATGTCGTCCAGCAGGGCGGCGAAGGCGGCCTTGTCCTCCTCGGTCTCAATGGCCACGCCGGAAGCCCCGTTGGCAAAGAGGAACAGGGAGTCGTTGGTGGAGGTGTCGCCGTCCACGGTGAGCATATGGAAGCTCTTGTCGGCGGCGGCCTTCAGCAGGGGCTGGAGGACCGCGGCCTCCACCTTGGCGTCGGTGGTGACGTAGCTGAGGGTGGTGGCCATGTTGGGGTGGATCATGCCCGAGCCCTTGGCCATGGCCCCGATGCGGATGGTGCCGCCGGACAGCTCCAGCTCGTAGGCCACCTCCTTTTTCACCAGGTCGGTGGTCATGATGGCCCAGGCGGCGTCGGTGCCCTGCTCCACGGTCATATTGGGCACAATGCGGCGCACGCCCTCCAGCACCTTCTCCACCGGCAGCTGCTGGCCGATGACGCCGGTGGAGCTGACGAAGACCTCGTCCTCTCCCAGGCCCAGCAGCTCCTCCGCCAGCAGCTCCACCTTCTTGGCGTTGGCCAGGCCCTGCTCGCCGGTGGCGGCGTTGGCGTTGCCGCTGTTGATAACCACGGCCCGGGCCTTGCCCTTCTTCAGCACCTCCCGGCCCAGCAGAACGGGGGCGGCACAGAACTTGTTGGTGGTGAACAGAGCTGCGCAGGTGGCAGGCTCCTGGGAGTAGAGGATGGTCACATCGGGCTTTTCACTCTTGCGGCTCTTTACGCCCACATAGCAGGCGCCGGCCAGATACCCCTTGGGGCTGGTGATGCTGCCACCCTCGATAACTTTGTATGCCATGATCAGTTCGCTCCTTTCAAAATCGTAACGTTTAGACAAAACCCTCGTCCCGCCGCAGCGTCAAACCTCCTTTTGAAAGGAGGTGGCACGGGCAAAGCCCGTGACGGAAGATTGCATTTTGCCGAAGGCAAAATATACGAAGTAATATAAGTTTCTGTGCCTTTGTTTACTTCGTATGTTTTGCTTCGCAAAACACAATCCTCAGTCAGCCTTCGGCTGACAGCCCCTTTCAAAAGGGGCCTTATCGCCTGCGGGCGGGACGGGAGAAAGGCGCAGGTCAGGGGTACATCGGGGGGATCATCAGGCCGGTGGTCTCGGGCAGGTCAAAAATAATATTCATGTTCTGGATGGCCTGGCCGGCTGCGCCCTTGCCGATGTTGTCGATGACGGAGCTGATGACGGCGCGTTTGGTGCGCTTGTCGAAGGTGGGGGTAATGCAGCACAGGTTGGTGCCGGCGGTCCACTTGGTCTGAACCGGCTTGCTGGCGGGGAACACATGGACAAAGGGCTCGTCCTTATAGTAGCGGCTGTACAGCTCAAACAGGGCCTCGTCGCTGGTCTCCTGGTTCAGGGTGGCGTAGATGGTGACCTCGATGCCCCGAATCTGGGGGATGAGGTGGGGCTGGAAGTTGATGAACTGCCAGGTCTCGGGCTTCATCAGGTCCTTGCCGGTGATGTAGGCGATGTTCTGCTCAATCTCGGGGGTGTGGCGGTGGCTGCCGCCCAGAGCGTAGGCGCAGAAGCTGTTGCTGGCCTCAGCCAGCAGCTTGTTGGGGGCGGGCCGGCGGCCGGCCCCGGTGAAGCCGCTCTTGGCGTCCACGATGATGGTGTTGTCCACCACCATGCCCTCCTTCAGAATGGGCATCAGGCCCAGGGTGGAGGCGGTGGGGTAGCAGCCGGGGTTGGAGATCAGGCTGGCCCCCTTGGCCAGGTCCCGCATGACCTCAGGGATGCAGTAGACGGCGTCCTTGGTCATCTGGTGGTCGGGGTGCTCCAGGTGATACCACTTCTCCCAGGTCTTGGCGTCCCGGAAGCGGATGTCCGCGCCGAAGTCGATGAACTTCTTGCCGCCGGCCAGCACCTTGGCGGCGATGCCGGGCACGGTGCCCGCATCCACGGCGGTGAACACCACATCACTGTCCCGCACGATCATATCCAGGGTGGCGTCGTCCAGGGGGAGAATCTCCTGGTCGTAGAAGCCCACCAGAGCGGGGTGCTCATCCTGAATCTTGCGCCCGGCGGCGAAGCTGTCGGCCAGGTGGGCCACCTGGGTCTCCGGGTGGTTCACCATCAGGCGGAGAAGCTCACCGAGGGCATAGCTGGCAGCGCCGCAAACAGAAAAACGGATCATGATACATTACCTCCTTGAATATTCCACCCGCGTTTTTGCGGGTTTCTGGAAAGCTTTTGGTGCTGGAAACACCTACTGCCGCAACCATTACCGGCTTTTTTGCTTCTTTTTTAAAGATGCCGATATAGATTGTGTTGAATTTTCCTGCTCTCTATTATATAATCATTAGGCAGAATATACAAGACAGAATTTTTTCTGTCTAACATTCCATTTCAGAATGAAAAGAACGAAAGAAAATTTCATATCAAAGAAAGGAATGACCGCCTGTGAGCATTCAAAAATACATCGCCTATCTGAAGACCATCGAGACGGGAAGCATCACCCGGGCCGCCGCCCAGCTGGGCTATACCCAGTCCGCCGTCAGCCGCATGATTGCCGACCTGGAAAAGAGCTGGGGGGTCACCCTCCTCACCCGGAACCGGTCCGGCATTGAAATCAGCTCCGAGGGGCTGATGCTGCTGCCCAAGCTCCAGGTCATCTGCTCGGGTTACGAGTCCCTCAACCGCACGGTGGCCGAGCTGCACAGCCACACCTCCGGCTCCATCCGGGTGGGCACCTTCTCCAGCTTCTCCTGCGGCCTGCTCCCCGCCATTATCAAGGACTTCCACGAGACCTACCCCCACATTACCTTCAACCTGCTCAACGGGGAGTATAACGAGATTGCCGGCTGGCTGCGCAAGGGGCTGGTGGACTGCGGCTTTGTGGCGCTGCCCGCTGCCGACGATCTGGACACCACCTTTTTGATTCAGGACAGCCTGGTGGCCGTCCTCCCCAGGGACCACCCCATGGCCGAGGCCCCCTATTTCCCGGTGGACATGCTGGCCTATGAGGACTTTATCAACGTGCGGGAGGAACAGGACTACGAGATTGCCAAATTCCTGGACGAGCTCCAGCAAAAGCCCAAGATTCGCTACGAGAGCAGCGACGACTATGCCATCCTGTCTATGGTGGAGTCGGGGCTGGGCATCAGCGTGGTGCACGACCTGATGCTTGTCCCCAACCGCTACAACGTGGTGGCCAAGCCTTTCGACCTGCCCATCATCCGGGATATCGCTGTGGCCGTCAAGAAGGATGCCGCCCTGTCCACCATTGCCCAGCTGTTTGTGGACCACACCAAGCAGTGGGCCCGGCGGCAGTTGTTCTCCTCCATCCAGACCTGAGCCCCGGCCGGCACGGCGCGTTTGGAATAACAAAACCCGGGCGTCCCACCAGGGGACGCCCGGGTTCCCTCTGCTCGCTTAATTTCTGGCCAGGGTAAACTGGTCCACCAGCTGCTTCAGGCTGGCCGCCTCGGCGGACAGCTCCTGACTGGCCGCGGCGCTCTCCTGGGCGGTGGCGCTGTTGGTCTGGACCACGGCGGAAATCTGGTCCACACCCTCCGTCACCTGGGTGATGGAGCTGGTCTGCTCCTCCACCGCCGTTACCACAATGTCCATCTGGGTGGTCACATGGCCGGCGAACACACTGGTCTGCTCCAGCGACTCCGTCACCTTGCTCACCGCCTCGCTGCCCTCAGACACGGCGGCGATGGCGCCGCCGATCAGGTCCTTGGTGGCCTTGGCAGCCTCGTCGGACTTGGACGCCAGGTTGCGCACCTCGTCGGCCACCACGGCAAAGCCCTTGCCGGCGGCCCCCGCACGGGCGGCCTCCACAGCGGCGTTCAGGGCCAGGATGTTGGTCTGGAAGGCGATGTTTTCAATGGCGGCGATGATCTTGGAAATCTCCTGGGCGGAGGCGGAAATTTTTTCCATGGCCGCGTTCAGCTCGCCCACGTGCTCCACGCTGGTGCCCAGCTGGGCGCCGGCCTGGCCCACAAACTGGCCCGCCTCCTCGGCGGCGGCGGCGGTCCGCTTGGCGGTGGAGGAGATATCGGTGATGGTGGCCGCCAGCTCCTCCACTGCGCTGGCCTGCTCCATGGAGCCCTGGCTCAGAGTCTGTGCTCCGGTGGACACCTGATTGCTGGCCGAGGACACCTGACCGGCGGCCGAGTCGATCTGCCGCATGGTGTTGCTCAGCTCCACCTTCAGGGTGCGCATGGAATTCAGGATGCCCTGGAAGCCGCCCACATAGGCCTCTTGGTGGGGGGACCGGATGTCAAAATTCTTGTTGGCCATCTGTGTGAGCAGATAGCCGATATCGTTGATGATGGTGTTCAGTCCTTCCACCAGCTCCGCAGTGGACCGGGTCAGCTCGGCGGTTTCATCCCGGCCGCTGCTCTGGGGGACGGGGGACTCCAGGTCGCCCTCCACCAGCAGCTTCATCCGCTCGGCGCAGGCCCGCATGGGCACGCTGATGTTGCTGGACAGCTTCAGGGCCACCACGATGGAGGCCAGAATGGAGGCCACGATTACCGCCACATTGAGAAGCATACCAAAGTATGTATCAGACAGGTAGTCGGTTTGCAGCGCAGTGACAGCCACGCTCCAGCCGTCTGTGCCGCCCACGGGGGCGTAGGCGGTGAACCGGCTTCCGTCGGTGTCCTTAAAGCTGCCAAAGCCGTTCTTGCCCTGGCGCATCTCCCCGTGGATGGCGGCCAGCTCCTTGAGGGACTTGTCGCTCTGGGCGTCCCGCTCCACATTCTGGATGGTGATGGTCTCCAGGGTGACGTCGGCAATGGTGTCCCCCGACTTGTTGATCATATAGGCCTTGCTGTGCTCGCTCACCTTGATGGAGGAGACGATATCGTTGAGGAAGGTCTCGGGGGGCACAAAGTAGACCACGCCCACGATGCGGGCCCCCTGGTTGCCGCCGAAGTAGATGGGGGCTGCCACCATAATGGACAGCTCGCCGGTAATTTTGCTGATCAGCGGCTCGGAGACGTACACATTCCCTGCCAGGGCCTGCTTCACATACTCACGGTCGGAGTAATCCTTTCCGTCAAATACACTTATGCCGGTGATGTCGATGACGTTGCCCCGCTGAAATCCGTGCATGCGGACCCGCTCGTCAATGATGGCCCGCTTTTCCTCCGCGGGTACCTCATTGTCGGACAGCTGGGGGATACAGCCTGTGTCCATGGCTACGTTCTTATAGGCGGTCAGCTCCTGCTCGATCCGCTCCGCCGCCAGCACGGCGGTCTGGCTCATCATTTCGTCCACTGTTGCGATGGTACTTCTATAATTCAGCGTAATGCTGGAGGTTCCCACCAGGACCAGGGCAATCAGGACGGTTGCCATCAGGCAAACAGTGATTTTTTTCCGAATACTCCTCATTTCATAGCACCTCAATTTTTTAATAACTGAACTGCGCTGTCTGGCTGATTCTGCCGTCCTCTATTATAGGAGCGGAAGCGCCCCTTTGTCAATGGCTTCCCACCTCTTTGGTGCACTTTGCAGAGGCGGACACATCCTTTTTGCGGGCGGAGCAAGGCCGCCCTTACAGAACACAATGCAGCATGGACGCTCCCCCGTTTACCGGCTTACCGGTAGGAGTCGGCCAGCTCCTTAAATCTGGGCAGGGCCCGGCGGATCACGTCGGTCTGGACGCAGTAGGAGATACGCACATGGCCGGGCGCGCCGAAGCCGGTGCCGGGGGCAATGAGCAGGTCCAGCGCCTTGGCCCTCTCGCTGAAGGCCGCGTCGTCAGGCTCCAGGCTGCGGGGGAAGAGGTAGAAAGCCCCGTCCGGCTCCACCACGTGGTAGCCCATCTCCCGCAGGGCGGAGACAAACAGTCTGGCGTTCTCCTCGTAAATTTTGATGTCGGCGGTCATATCGCAGCACAGGGAGGTGACCTGCTGGAACAGGCTGGGGGCGTTCACATAGCCCAGGGAGCGGCCCGCTCCGGCTACTGCGGCGTAGACATCGTCCCCCTCCGCCGCCTCGCCGGGGACAAACACGTAGCCGATGCGCTCCCCCGGCAGGGACAGGGATTTGGAGAAGGAGTAGCACACGATGGTGTCCCGGTAGATGTGGGGGACCCAGGGGACCTCCACCCCGGCGTAGACGATCTCCCGGTAGGGCTCGTCGGAGATGAGGTAGATGGGGTGGCCGTACTCCCCGCTCTTTTGGGTGAGGATGGCGGCCAGCCGCTCCAGAGTGGCCCGGGAGTACACCACGCCGGACGGGTTGTTGGGGCTGTTGACCAGAACGCCCTTGGTGTGCGGGGTGACTGCCTTCTCAAAGGCGTCAAAGTCGATCTGAAAGGCCTCGATCTCCGGGGGGATGAGCACCATTCTGGCCCCTGCCCCCTCGATAAACACCTTATACTCCGGGAAGTAGGGGGCAAAGACGATAAACTCGTCCCCGGGGCAGGTCAGGCCGTTGAAGACGCAGCACAGGGAGGCGGCCGCCCCCACAGTGAGGTAGAGCCGGTCGGGGGTGCAGCCGGCGTTGAAGCGGCGGTTGAGGGAGGCGGCAAACCGCTCCCGGGCGTCGGCGGCGCCCTGGGCGCTGGTGTAGGCGTGGATAAGGTCGGGCTGCTCCCGCAGCAGGCGGGCGGCCGTCTCATTGACGGCGGCAGGGGCCGGGACGCTGGGGTTGCCGATGGAGAAATCAAAGACATTCTCCGCCCCCACCTGGGCGGCCCGGGCCTTGCCGTATTCAAACAGCTCCCGGATCACGGACCGGGCGGTGCCCAGTCCCTTCATACGTTCAGAAACCATGTTAAAACCTCCTGAATCAAGCTTGTTTCATTATAGCACAGCGGTTTACCGGAGTAAAGCGGAAAATTACGCCGGAGTGGAAAACCCGAAAAATTGCTAATAACTGCCAATTACCGGGAAGTTGACGAAGAAAAGTTTAACAAAGGTGACAAATTTGGAAATTTCTGACCTTTACAAGGGGGATGCTTGGCGCTATAATCGATTCAAATAAGGGTGGTATCTTCGGAAAAGGGGGCGGCAGCGTGCAGATCCTGACAGGAAAGGCGATTATGGAACAGATCGTCGCCGGGCGGCTTTGCTTCTACCGCCGTCCCGCGCCCCAGGTTCAGCTCTACACCCAGGGCGACTGGCGGCAGGAGGTCAACCGCTTCCACCGGGCCCAGCAGATGGCCATTCTGGAGCTGACCACCCTCTACCATCGGGCCCTCAATCAGGTGGGCGAGGGGGTGGCCTCCATCTTCCTCATTCATGGGATGCTGCTGGAGGACCACGACTATGTGGAGACGGTCCGGGGCCTTATCAACGGCCAGGGGGCCACGGCAGAGTACGCCGTTCAGATGGCGGAGGTCAGCTTTGCCGCCGCCTTCTCCGCCATGGACAGCTCCTACATGCAGGCCCGGGCGGTGGATATCCGGGATATCTCCCAGCGGGTGCTCCGGGCGCTGATGGGGGGGCGGCAGCTCCTGCTGATGGACGAGCCCGCCATTCTGGTGGCCGACGAGTACCTGCCCAGCGAGGTGATGGACTTCGACCAGCGCCGCCTGCTGGGCCTTATCACCCGGAAGGGCAGCCTGGACAGCCACACCGCCATGCTGGTGCGGGCCTATCACATCCCCGCCATTGTGGAGGTGAATGTGCCCCCCAGAGCTGAGGGGCACCTGGCCCTGATGGACGGCTACACCGGCAGCGTGTACATAGACCCGGAGCAGGAGCAGCTCAACCAGCTGCGGGAGCTCTACCAGGCCAACGGACGGCCCAAGGGGTTTGCTTTAAGCGTGAAATAGACAACCGGCCCGCTCCCTTCAAGGAAGCGGGCCGGTTTGATTCGGATTTACTTCCGGAAAGACGCGCTCATTTCCTGGAAGCACTTTGGACAAACATTCTTGCCCCGAAATTCGATGATATCCTTTTCGTTGTCGCAGAAGATACAGGCGGGCTGGAACTTTCTCAGCACGATGGACGGGCCGTCCATATAGATCTCCAAGGAGTCCTTCTCCTCGATATCCAGAGTACGGCGCAGTTCGATGGGCAGTACGATGCGGCCCAGTTCGTCCACCTTTCGGACAATGCCAGTGGATTTCATAAAATGCCTCCTTTTTATCTAGCGCGGACTCCGGGGTCCAGGCTTGGCCCCGGCATATTCTTCTCCCCTATATTGTAGCGGTAAAAAAATGCAATGTCAACTGTTTCTATCGGGCAAAATGGGGTGAAAAATGTAGAATTTTTGTTGAAAAGAGGTTATGAGCTGGATTTTTTTGTAAATTTCTGGTTTTCCAGCAGACATGATTTTCCAGTTGGCCCCGTATAGATGGGACAAGAGGGGGAATGGGCATGACTATGACGGTGATTTGGACGGGGATGGTGGTCCTCTCCATCCTGTGCGGACTGGCCACGGGACGGGGGCCTGCGGTGGCCTCGGCGGCGGTGGAGGGGGCCTCGGCGGCGGTGCAGCTGGCCCTGTCCATTGCGGGGATGCTCTGCCTGTGGACCGGGGTAATGGAAGTCATGCGCCGGTCGGGGCTGGCCGACGGGCTGTCCCAGCTGCTGGCCCCCGTGCTGCGCCGGCTCTTTCCCCAGGCGGCCAGAGACCGGGACACCATGGACAGCATCTCGGCCAACGTGTCGGCCAACCTGCTGGGGCTGGGCAGCGCCGCCACCCCCCTGGGTCTGGAGGCCGCCCGGCGGCTGGCCCGGCGCAGTCCGGGCACCGCGTCCAATGACCTGTGCATGCTGGTGGTGTGCAATACCGCGTCCATCCAGCTTATCCCCACCACCGTGGCCTCGGTCCGGGCGGCGGAGGGCTGCGCCGCCCCCTTCGATATCCTGCCCGCCGTCTGGCTGGCCTCCACCCTGTCGGTGGGGGTGGGGATTTTGGCCTGTAAGATTTTTGCAAGAGTGTGGAAAGAGTAAAACGCCTCCTTTTGAAAGGAGGTGCCCCAGTTCGCAAACTGGGGCGGAGGATTGTATTTCGCGCAACGAAATGTATGAAATAAGCAAGGTTTGTAAAACTTTGATTACTTCGTATGTTTTGCTTCGCAAAACGCAATCCTCAGTCAGCTTCGCTGACAGCTCCTTTCCAAAGGAGCCTTTTGGGAGGTAACCTATGGACCTGTTCTTTACCATGCTGGTTCCCCTGACCATTGCGGCCATCACCCTGTACGCCGCAGGGCGGCGGGTGGACGTCTACTCTGCCCTGGTCCAGGGGGCGGGCTCCGGGCTGGAGACCCTCACCCGGATTATACCGGCCCTGGTGGGCCTGATGACGGCGGTGTATATGCTCCGGGCCTCCGGGGCGCTGGAGCTGCTGGCCGGCCTTCTGGCCCCAGTGCTGGACCGGCTGGGCCTGCCCTCCGAGCTGCTGCCCCTGATGCTGGTGCGGCCCATCAGCGGCTCGGCTGCCCTGGGGGTGGGGGCGGAGATCATCTCCACCTGGGGCCCCGACTCGGAGCTGGGCCGGACGGCGGCCGTCATGCTGGGCTCCACCGAGACCACCTTTTATACCATTGCCGTCTACTTCGGCGCCGTGGGCATCACCCGAACCCGCTACGCCGTCCCCGCCGCCCTGTGCGCCGACCTCACCGGATTTCTGGCGGCCGCCTGGGCGGTGCGGCTGTGCTTCGGGTAGCGGAAGCACACACTTGTCTTATAAATTTAGAAAAGCTGCCGCATGTAGGGCAAGGGCTCTGCCCTTGCCTTATTCCTGTTTTATCCCCTTACGGGGATAGGCAGGGGTAGAACCCCTGCCCTACAGGACGTACCAGCCAGCATTTTCAGAGGCTTTCCATATTTATGAGACGGGCGCGCTCGGAAGCCCCCATGAGGTTTTCATGGGGGCTTTTGCGCTGGGGTCAATCCTCGATATCCACTAAAATGTTGTCCGTTCCGTGTTCCTCAAACTCGGCGATATAGGCGTCGATGCGGCTGGTGAGCTCGGCATAGTTGCTCTCGTCGATGGGGGCGTCGTCCATATCCCGCCGGGCCAGGTCCTCGGCCAGGATCTCAAAAAAGACGTTGTTCTCATACTCCACGATGGCCTCGTGGATGCCCCCCTCCACAAAGGCCCGGGAGGGGATGACCTCCCCCTGATACAGCTCGGCCAGCTGGGGCATGCCCTCCAGGGCGGCCCGGCCAAAGAGCAGGCTCTCCACCTCGTCGTAGTCGGCAAACCGCTGGTCCCCCCGGGTGGAGTTCAAGATCCAGTTTCCGATGTATACCAGGTCCAGCAGCCGCCGAAACTGCTTTTTGTTCAGCTCCAAATTCATGGAAGCGCCTCCTCTCCGGGCATGAAGTGGTTCATATAGCATTATAGCCTCCATTTCTAATTTGTCAAATGGAGAAACAAGGCAATTCCCCTTGTTTTTTCAGACAAAATGACATACAATAAACTAGATACTTTACATAGGGCCCCAAACTGTGTATAATACCTCAGACTGACCAAGGGTCCCCGGGATTTTCCAGCCCGGGGGACCAAATTCTGTCTAGGATTGGAGGCCCCTATGGAAAAGGAAGTGGTTATCTCCATCAAGGGGATGCAGAACTTTGAGGGCGCGCTGCCCGACGTCATCGAGCTGGTCACCGAGGGCCGCCTGGCCCGGGACGGGGAGAGCTACACCCTGTCCTATCAGGAGAGCGAGCTCACCGGCCTGGAGGGCACCCTCACCACCATTCAGGTAGATGGGGAACAGGTCACCCTGATGCGGGTGGGGGAGTTTAACTCCCAGCTGGTCTTTCAGGAGGGGCGGCGGCACCTCTCCATGTATAATACACCATATGGCGCTATGACCATCGGGGTGAATACCCGGCACCTGCTGGCCCGGCTCACCGACCAGGGGGGCGATATTGAGGTGGACTACTCGGTGGAGGTGGACCACGCCCTGGCCGGCCGCAACATCTTCCGCATCAACGTGCGGGAGGCCGGGGGCGGGCTGGACACCTTGAAGCAGTAAGAGGCTGTCTGTAGGGGCGCACATTGTGCGCCCGCGCTTTCCAAAATCGAATACAGACAGGCGGGCGGACAATGTCCGCCCCTACACACGGAATACAGAGAACGAGGTGCAGACAAATGACAAACATGATCCAGGCCGCCAAAAACCAGGTGGCCGATCTGACCCAAGCGGCCTATGAGAGAGCCGCCGCCGCGGGGGCCCTGCCCGCCGGGGCGGCGGTGAAGGCCACCGTTGAAATTCCCAAGGACACCGCCCACGGGGATTACGCCTCCTCCTTTGCCATGGCGGGGGCCAGGGCGCTGCATATGGCCCCCCGGGCCATCGCCCAGACCATTGTGGACCATCTGGAGCTGGAGGGCAGCTACTTTAATAAGGTGGAGATCGCCGGCCCCGGCTTCCTGAATTTTACCCTGGGCCCCAGGTGGTATGGGGAGGTGCTGTCCACCATAGAGACTGAGGGCCCCGGCTACGGCTCCGGCACCGAGGGGGGCGGCAAAAAGGTGATGGTGGAGTTTGTCTCCGCCAACCCCACCGGCCCCATGCACATGGGCAACGCCCGGGGCGGCGTGCTGGGGGACACCCTGGCCAACGTGCTGGCCCGGGACGGCTGGGACGTGTGGAAGGAGTTCTACGTCAACGACGCAGGCAACCAGATCAACAAGTTCGCCCGGTCCATCTACGCTCGGTGCATGCAGCTCACCCTGGGGGAGGAAAATTACCAGTTTCCCGAGGACGGCTACCAGGGGGGCGACATCAGGGAGCTGGCCCAGGGCTTCCTGGCCCAGGAGGGGATTTCCTTCCCCGGCGACACCGCCGAGGAGGACTGGCTGGAACAGATGGCCCAGTTCGGTCTGGAGCGGAACATCCCCAAGATGGAGAGCGACCTGAACAAGTACGGCATCCAGTACGACAAGTGGTTTTTGGAGTCCTCCCTCCACAGCTCCGGCTATGTGGAGGACACCGTCTCCCTGCTGACGGACAAGGGCTGGACCTATGAGAAGGACGGGGCCCTGTGGCTGAACACCACCGAGCTGCTGAAGAAAAAGTACCTGGCCGAGGGCAAGAGCCAGGAGCAGGTGGACAAGCTGGACCTGAAGGACGACGTCCTCCGCCGGGCCAACGGCTTTTACACCTACTTCGCCGCTGATATCGCCTACCACCGCAACAAGCTGGAGGAGCGGAAATTTGACCTGGCCATCAACATCTGGGGGGCCGACCACCACGGCCACGTGGCCCGGCTCCAGGCGGCGCTGGACGGCCTGGGTCTGGACGGCTCCCACCGGCTGGTGATCGTGCTCATGCAGCTGGTGAACCTGCTCCAGGACGGCAAGCCGGTGCGCATGTCCAAGCGGACGGGCAAGGCCATCGCCCTCCATGACCTGCTGGATGAAATTTCCGTGGACGCCGCCCGGTATTATTTCAACAACCGGGCCGCCACCAGCCCCCTGGACTTCGACTTGGACCTGGCCGTCCGGCAGGACAGCGAGAACCCGGTCTATTATGTCCAGTATGCCCACGCCCGCATCTGCTCCCTGGTCGCCCGGCTGGCCGAGGAGGACAGGGCGGCCGTCCCCGCCGCCGCGGCTGTGGACGCCGCCGTGCTGGTCTCACCCGAGGAGCTGGCCCTGGTAAAATCCCTGGCCCAGTTCCCCGAGGAACTCCACCTGGCCGCCCGGGACTATGACCCCAGCCGCATCAACCGCTACCTTACCGCCCTGGCCGGGGACTTCCACCGCTTCTACAACGCCTGCCGCCTGAAGGGCGAGGAGGCCAATGTCCTGGGGGCCCGGCTCAAGCTGGCCGACACCGTGCGGTCCGTCCTGGCCAACGGCCTGAACCTGCTGGGGGTCACCGCGCCGGAGAAAATGTAGGATGTTGCGTTATGTAGGGCAAGGGCTCTGCCCTTGCCTATCCCCGTAAGGGGATAATACCCCAAGCCACCCCCCTCCGTCCCCCGCAGGGAAAAGCCTTCCACCCTCCGGGGGGAAGGTGCCCCAGTGCGCACACTGGGGCGGATGAGGGGGCGGGGCGGGCAAGCAGTTCTTACGGTAAGAAGCAAAAACCTGCCGCGCACCCTCATCCGTCATCCGCTTCGCGGATGCCACCTTCCCCCTTGAAGGGGGAAGGCTTTGGAGCGGTTCTGAACGTGGCAAAAAAGCAAGGGCAGCGGTCCAGACCGGCCTCTCTTGGCCCTGCGGGCCAATTCACCTCCAGCCCTTGCCCTACAGGATGTGACCAGTATGAAGCCTGAACAGCTGGAAGACCTTCTCCGCACCCACACCCCCGGGCTGATGGATGCCCGCCGCGCCTATGCGGTGCTGGTACCCCTGGTGGAGCGGGACGGGGAACTGCACCTGCTCTACGAGGTGCGGGCATCCACCTTGCGCCGTCAGCCGGGGGAGGTCTGCTTCCCCGGGGGGCTGATGGAGCCGGGGGAGACCCCGGAGGAGTGCGCCCTGCGGGAGACTTGGGAGGAGCTGGGCATCCCCGACCACTGTGTCAGTCTGCTGGGCCGGCTGGACTTCATCGCCCACCGGGCCAACTTCCTCATGCAGCCCGTGCTGGGGCTGGTGGACAGCGGGGCGCTGGACCGGATGGTCCCCAGCCCGGCGGAGGTGGACGAGGTCTTTTTCGTCCCCCTGTCCCACCTGCTGGAGACGGCCCCCATTGAGTACGAGTACGAACTGATCCCTACCCCGGCGGAGAATTTCCCCTATGAGGTCATCGGTATCCCCCGGAACTACAAATGGCAGCACGGATGGGAAAACGTCCCTGTCTACCCCTGGCAGGGGCGGGCTATCTGGGGGCTCACCGGGCGGATCACCCGAAATCTGGTACGGATATGCAAGACCCCCGGCTGAGCCGGGGGTCTTTGACGTTATGTTGCTGCTTCTTCGGCGGCCGCCTTTTCCTTCAGCGCCTTGATGGCGTAGTCCAGGGCGGGGATGGATTTGGCGGTGCAGTATTGCTTCATGTCCTGAAGCTGGCGGATGGCCTCCTTTGTGGTCATGTCCTTCAGACGCATAGCGGTCACACTCCTTTGCTGTTGTTATTTTATCACAACACAGGGGCGGAATGCAAGAGGTTTATTGGTGATTTCTCCTCATTTCTTCCGGGCTGCGGCAGCAGGCGAGGGTCAGCGCCAGCACGGCCAGCACCGCCAGCCGCCGCCAGGGGCTGGCCGTCAGAAGGAGACAGAGGACCGACCGGGCCAGCATATACAGGCAGCTGGCCCAGAGGAGGAGAACGGCGGCCCGCATATCAGTACTCCTTACCCGCCGCCACCCGGCAGGAGATGAGGTAGGAGACGAACAGCAGGGCCAGCCCGGCCAGGGGCAGCAGGGCAGAGCCACCCGCCAGGGCGGTGGGGGCGAGGAGGTCCATCCCCTTCAGCATGGACATATCCAGCACCCCGGCCTTGGCCAGCAGCACCAAGGCGATGACAGGGATGAAAATAATGGCGTACAGATAGGGCCGGGCCCGCTCCGCCCCCAGCTTGTAGCTCAGCGGCAGGAGGATGGTGGGAATCAGCAGGCCGACGGTGGTGGACACCATCAGGGTGACGAACATCTCCAGAGGGTCCGACTGCCGGGCCAGATACAGCAGGGCGGTGCCCGCCAGTCCGGCCGCCATAGTGAGCAGCGTCAGCGCCAGCACAAAGAGATACCGGGCCCCCACCACTCCGCGCCGCCCCAGGGGGAGGGACATGGCGTACCGGTCCCATTTGGACTGTTCATCGTAGGCGAAGGCGGAGATGGGCAGCACAGCCAGAACCACCTGGATAAAGGTGATAATAAAGCTGTAGTCAAAGAAATCCAGGTAGGCCAGAAGGATGTAAACGCCGATCAGCAGCACATAGGACTTCAGGGCCTTGCGCATCACAAGAAAGTCTTTCCAAATCAAACCAGTCATTTTGCTTCTCCTTTCCCCACAAAGAGCATGATGTCTTCCAGAGTGGTCCGCTCCACCAGGAGCATGGGGTACTTGCGGGCAAAGGCCGCCCGGTCCTTCACCAGGGCCTCCGCGCCGAAGGCCCCCCTCCGGGTGTGCAGTACGTCCCGGGGGTCGATGTTCTCCAGCTGGGCGGTAGTACAGCCCACCCGGCCGTAGGAGTCGAGGATGTTGTCCTTGGCGTCGGACAGTACCACCTGTCCCTGATGGATGTAGGCGATGTAGTCGGCCACCTTCTCCAGGTCGGAGGTGATGTGGCTGGACATGAGGATGGCGTGGTCCTCATCCTGGATGAAGCCCAGAAACTCGTCCAGAATCTCGTCCCGGACCACCGGGTCCAGGCCGGCGGTGGCCTCGTCCAGAATGAGTAGCCTGGGGTGGTGGGCCAGGGCGGCAGACAGGGACAGCTTCATTTTCATCCCTCGGGAAAACTCTTTAATGAGCTTCTTCTCCGGCAGGCCGAATTTGTCCAGATAGGACCGGAACAGCTTCCGGTCCCACTCCCGGTAGGCGGGGGCCAGGATTTTGTCCAGGTCCAGGGGGCGGAGGGCGTCAGAGAAAAAGCACTCGTCCAGCACCAGCCCGATGTCCTGCTTGGCCAGCCGCTCCTCCCGGATGTTGTCATAGCCCAGCAGGGTGATCTCACCTGCGTCCCGGTGGATCAGGTTCAGGATACACTTGATGGTGGTGGTCTTGCCCGCCCCGTTCTCGCCAATCAGCCCCAAGATGGAGCCGCCGGGGAGGGTCAGGTCGATATTTTTTAGGGCAAAGTCCCCATAGGACTTGGATAACCCCTTGATTTCAATACAATTTGTCATAATTCTTCCCCTTTATACAATATGTCCAGCATCTCATGGAGGTCCTCCAGGGGCATGGCCCCCTTCCGGGCCTCCTCCACCGCCTGGGCCAGCTTTTCCTCTACCTTCCGCAGCTGGGCCTCCCGCAGCAGCTCATGGTTCTGGGGGGCCACAAAGCAGCCCTTCCCCGGGACGTTCTCCAGAAAGCCGTCCCGCTCCAGCTCCTCATAGGCCCGTTTGGTGGTGATCACCGAGATGCGAAGCTCCTTGGCCAGCAGCCGCATAGAGGGCAGGGCGTCCCCCGCCGACAAGGTCCCGGCCATGATCTGTTCCTTTACCTGGTCGGTGATCTGCTCGTAGATGGGCTTTCCGCTGGCGTTACTCAATATAATATCCATTTAGCCTGCCTTTCAACAGCGGGGGGCGGTCCTGGCTGCAAGCCTGCGCACGGTCTCGCGCCGGAGGGCTCCTCCCTGTCATGTTGGATTTAGTGTATATATACTATATGTACAGTATAACGCTTTTTCTCCATTTGTCAATAGGCTGGACAAAAAAATTTTGCGGACCGTCTCTTTGTGGGAGACGGCCCGTTTTTTCGTTTCTGCGGCGGAAAGGCCGCAAATCCGACAGGGGTCCTGTCCTATAATGGACTGGAAAATAATGGGATGCGTCGAAGGAGAGGAGCCAATATGCCAGTAATCTGTAGAGAGGACAAACGCCAGCTCACCGCCCTGGTGGCGGGGGAGCTGGACCACCATGAGGCCAGGACTGTGATGGAGGAGCTGGACCGCCGCATCGACCTGGCTCAGCCCAGGGAGCTCACCCTGGACCTGAGCGGGCTCACCTTTGCCGACAGCTCGGGCATTGCGGTGCTCCTCCGGGCCCACCGGAGGATGGGACAGGTGCGGGGGTCCATGCGGGTGGTGAACACCCCAGCCCAGGCCGGGAAGGTGTTTAAAGCCGCCGGACTGGAGCGGATTATCCGGTTTGAGTGAAAGAGGCTCCCTCCTTGAGGGAGCTGTCGCCGCCGCAGGCGGTGACTGAGGGAGTATTCCATGAACGCACTCCCTCCGTCACGGCTTCGCCGTGCCACCTCCCTCTAAGAGGGAGGCAAAAAGGAGGATACATATGAAAATTGAGAATCAAGTCACCCTGGACTTCCCCAGCCGGTCGGCCAACGAGAGCTTTGCCCGGACGGCGGCGGCCTGCTTTGCCGCCCAGCTGGACCCCACCCTGGAGGAGATCAATGACATCAAAACCGCCGTCAGCGAGGCGGTGACCAACGCCATTGTCCACGCCTACCCGGACACCCTGGGCAGGGTGTCGGTGAAGCTGCGCATCCGGGAGGACCGGATACTGGAGATTGTGGTGAAGGACTGGGGGGTGGGCATTGCCGACGTGGACCAGGCTCGGACCCCCCTGTTTACCACCGGCAATGAGGAACGCTCCGGTATGGGCTTTACCATCATGGAGAGCTTTATGGACACTGTGCGGGTCCGCTCCACCCCCGGGAAGGGGACCACCGTCACCATGGCCCGGAGAATATCCCGCCGGGCCGGGCGGTGAGCGGGCAGCTCGCCGGCTCCGCCCTGCTGGAGGCCGCCCGGGGGGGTGACAGCGCCGCCTGTGAGCAGGTGCTGCTGGAGAACAACGGCCTGATCTGGAGCGTGGTCCGCCGGTATTACGGCCGGGGGGTGGAGCCCGACGACCTGTATCAGCTGGGCTGCCTGGGCTTCCTCAAGGCGGTGCAGGGCTTCGACCCTCAGTACGGCACCCAGTTCTCCACCTACGCCGTGCCCAAAATCGCCGGGGAGATCCGCCGCTTTCTCCGGGACGACGGGCCGGTGAAGGTGAGCCGGGGGCTGAAGGAGCGGGGGTCCGCCATCCGGGCGGCCCGGGCCAGGCTGGCCTCCGACCTGGGGCGGGAGCCCACCCTGTCTGAGCTGGCGGAGGCCACTGACCTCTCCCCCGAGGACATCGCCGCCGCCGAGACGGCCACCGAGCCGGTGATCTCCCTCCAGGCGGAGACGGGGGCCGACGGGCTTACCCTGGAGGGGATGCTTACCACAGGAAACGAGGAGGAGGGGATGGTGGAGCGGCTCACCCTCCGCTCTGCCATCGCTGCCCTGCCCGAGCGGGAGCAGCAGGTGCTCCTCCTGCGGTACTATAAGGGGCTGACCCAGATGAACACCGCCCGGGTGCTGGGGGTGTCTCAGGTGCAGGTGTCCCGGCTGGAGCGGCGGGCGCTGGACAAGCTGCGCCGGGAACTGACCTAGCATAGGCGCTTCGGACGGAACGGCGGGCAGGGCGAAGCCGTGACTAAGGCTTTACAGCTGCGGCGGGACGAAATCACAGTTCAAGTTACAAAACAACCGCCCCCCTTTGGCGGAAGGGGGGCGGTTTTCCCGCGGCCGGGCAGAGAGAGGGCTTCGTCCTGGAGAGAGGCGGACTACGCCGGCCTGGCCGCGGCAGATTGGGAACTTGCGAAACATCAAACCAGTTCGCACCTTCCATTATAGCGGACAGGGGATAAAATGGGTGTCAACGTGGGGGGACAAGCTGTAAAAATGCCGTTAAATCAGTCGTCCAGCATCCGGTAGCCGATGCCCAGCTCGGTGTGGATGTATTTGGGCTCGGAGGGGTTTTCCTTCAGCTTCCGGCGGATGTTGGCCATATTCACCCGCAAAATCTGGTTGCTGCCGCTGCCGCCGTAGGGGCCCCAGATGTGCTCCAGGATGAAATCGTAGGTGAGCACCTTTCCGGCGTGGATAGCCAGCAGTTCGATGATTTTGAACTCGTTCTGGGTGAAATGAATCTCCTCCCCGGCCAGCAGCACCTGGTGGCGGGCCAGGTCGATGGTCAGGTCCTTGATCTGATAGGAGTCCCGCTGGATGCCCTGGCTCAGCTTCAGCCGCTCGGCCCGGCGGAGGGTGGACCGGATGCGGGCCAGCAGCTCCGACACGCCGAAGGGCTTGACCACATAGTCGTCCGCCCCCATGTCCAGCGCCCGCACCTTTTCCGCCTCCCGGTCCCGGGCGGAGATGATGATGATGGGCACCTCCCGGGGCAGCCCCCGGAGCCGGGCCAGAATCTCCAGGCCGTCCATGTCGGGCAGTCCCAGGTCCAGCAGCACCAGATCGGGGCCGTGGGAGAAGAACAGGGACAGGCCCTCCTTGCCGGTGTAGGCGGGGATGGTGCGGTAGTCGTTGGCGCTCAGGGCCCGGCTGATGAAGTTGCTGATGGCCCGCTCGTCCTCGATGATAAGAATGGTCTGTTTTTCGTTCATAACTGACATCTCCGTATTATGTTGCAGGGGGCGGGCTCCCGCCCGCCGCTGTGATGTTCAGGCCGTGGGCAGGCCGAAGCGGAACACCGCCCCGCCGTCTATGTGGTTCTCAGCGGTGAAAAAACCGCCGTGGGCCTTGATGATGTTCTGGCACACCGACAGGCCGATGCCCATGCCCCGGGTGGAGTCGCCCGACAGGGAGCGGGGCATGGGCCGGCCGGCCTTTACGGCGTGGTACACCTCTGGAGACAGCCCCCGGCCCCGGTCCCGCACCTCCACCACCGCCCAGTCCTCCTGGCGGTACAGCCGCAGGGTGATGTGCTCCGGGTCGCCTGAGTGGCGGATGGCGTTCTCCAGCAGGTTGACGATTACCTGCTTGACCAGCAGCGGGTCCATGGGCAGATACAGGATATCCTCCGACAGGTCCAGTTCCACCCGGCAGTCTGGAAAGCGCCGGCGGGTGGTAAGAAGGGCGTCCCCCGCCACCTCCTCCAGCATCTCCTCCCGCATTTTCAGGGGCATGGTGCCGTCCTGCACCCGGGTGACCGACAGCAGGTTTTCCACCATGACGATGAGGCTGTCGGCGTCCTGCTTGATGTCCGAGAGCATGGCCAGGTTTTTGGGAGATACCTCCGGGGTCTCCAGCAGCACCGAGACTGTCCCCGAGATGGAGGTGAGGGGGGTGCGCAGGTCGTGGGACACCGCCCGCAGGATGTTCTCCCGGATGGCGGCCCGCTCCGACTCCAGCTGAATGGCCGCCTTCTCGGCGTTGAGCCGCTCATTCTGCTCGTAGAGGGCTTTGGCCTTCTTCTCCCGCCGGACCGCCTCGGTGGCCTGCTTCTTCACCCGGGCGGTGAGGGCGCACACCATGCAGGAGACGGCCACCATGGACAGCATGGCCACCGGGTAACCGGTGCGGCTGAGGGAGAAGGCGGCGTAGGGCTCCATAAAGTAGATGTTGATCCACAGTGCCCCGATGATGGAGGCGGCAATGCCGTAGGCGTAGCCCGAGGTGAGCAGGGAGATCATGGCCACCGCCAGCACAAAGACCAGGGCGGAGTTGTTCTCTCCGCCGGTGTGGGTAATCAGGATGCTGCTGGCATAGTAGGCGGCGCACAGAAACAGGGCCGTAATCCCCAAGTTGCGGGGAACGGCCGGGATGCGGTGGCCCTGTACGTCCACCCAGTGGTACAGGTCTTTCAGCGGTTGGAAGGAAATCATGGCCCCTGTCCTCTCGTCGGGTGTATTTGTGGTGATTATACCAAAAATCCCGGCAAAGGTAAAGCCCGGGGCGGGGAGATGGAAAATCTTAACGGGGTCGAAACGTGCCGCGGCCGCCGGAGGGCACAAAATACCGGCACAGCAGAGGTCTGCCGTGCCGGTTTCCAAACAGGCGGTCAGGAGAGGAGCCAGCGGTAATCCTGACGGCCGTCTATAATGTATTCCACAAAAACCGTGTCGCCCTCCACGAGATAGAAAACCAGATACCAGTTTGGAACAAACAGCTTGCGGAATGGGCCTGTGCCGTCTAAAAAAGGGAACCGTTCCGGCATTTTGGCCAGACTCCGTATTTCTCCCATCAGCTTCCTTTGAAGTGCTCTCGCTGCTCCGGGGTTGACTGCCGCCAGATAATAGAGATGGCTTTTCAGCATATTCCGGGCCTCGCCGGAGAGCACCACCTTATACTGCTTCATCCTGTTTTCCCTCGGCCAGGGCGATGATCTCGTCAAGCTCCCGGTCCACCTCGTCCACCGAGTAGTATTTTGCGCCGCTGATTCGTTTTTGCTCAATTTCCAGCAGCTCCTCCCGCAGCTTGAGCATCTTCTCTCTGCGGGTGAAGGCCTCAATATCCATTACAACCAGGTCGCCCTCGCCGTTTTTGGTCAGGTAGACGGGCTCGCCGGTGGAGCGGCACAGCTCGGCAATCTCGTTGTAGTTCTGCCGGATGGCGGCGCTGGGCTTGATGTTCATGACAAGTCCCCCTTGGATAATAAAATTATAATTATATTATATACTTATTCTGCTATATCCGCAAGGGAATTTTTCACGGCGGAAATCTGGCAGTGCGGTGAGGTCTTGTACAGCGGCAAAATGCGTGGTATAATAAACCATTGCGGTCCCGAAGGGGCCGAACATAAAAAAGAGAGGTTTATCCGCCATGACCTATCAGGAAGAATTTATTACCTTTATGGTGCGCTCCGGCGTGCTCACCTTTGGGGACTTTACCACCAAGTCGGGACGGAAGACCCCCTATTTCGTCAACACCGGCAATTATAAAACCGGCGCGCAGGCCGCGCGCCTGGGGGATTACTACGCCGCCTGCATCCAGGAGCACCTGCCCGACGGGATCGACTGCCTGTTTGGCCCGGCCTACAAGGGCATCCCCCTGGCCGTCTCCGCCGCCGCCTCCCTGTACCGCAATCACGGCCGGGACCTGCCCTACTGCTTCAACCGCAAGGAGGCCAAGGACCACGGCGAGGGGGGCTCCATGGTGGGGTACAAGCCCCAGGACGGGGACCGGGTGGCCATTATCGAGGACGTGGTCACCGCCGGCACCGCCGTGCGGGAGAGTATCGAGCTGTTTAAGCACGTGGCCGACGTAAACATGAAGGCCCTTTTCGTCTCGGTGGACCGGATGGAGCGGGGCACCCGGGACTGCTCCACCCTGGACGAGCTGCGCCAGGATTACGGCATCCAGGTGTTCCCCATTGTCACCGTGCGGGACGTGATTGCCTTCCTTCACAACAACCCGGTGGACGGCAGGGTGTATATCGACGACGGGATGAAGGCCAAAATGGAGGCTTACCTGGCTGAATACGGGGCGAAGGGATGAACTTCATCGACCGGGCCCTGGCCCGGGGCCGGCGGTTGAACGATGACGATTTCCTCCAGGCCATGGCGGACATCTACAGAGAGCCCCAGGTCTGGCAGGAGCTGGACCGGTATCCTCCGTACATCCGGGATGTGATTTACGTCATCGACTACGATACCGAGGTGCAGATGGAAGGGCTGGACGCCTGCGCGGCCAGCCCCCGCGCGGAACAGTATATACAGGCCCTGCACAATTGCGGGGCGGTCTCTGAGGCGGAGCTTTTAAAGCGGGCGAAGAAGCTGACGGACAGCGGCCCGGACGGTGAGGACGAGGCGGTTGACGCCGAGATGGAGAGCCTGTACCGCCAGATTGCCCTCAACCAGAATTATGAGGAATTTTGGGACCTGGTGCGGGGGTATATCGGGAGGGAACGGAAATGACCGAGCTGACAGGCCACCCTGTCTACCGGCTGCTGGAGACAAAATATGACGAGTGTCAGCTGGACATTGTAGTCCTCCAGCCCGATGGGCCCTATGAGGGGGAGGTTACCCACCGGCGGGCGGTGGTGGAGGCCTTCGCCCTCTTGAACAGGCGGGCGCGAATCGCCAACAACTTTACTGCCAGCGGCTTTCAGGTGTGGGTGGAGCAGGAGAAGATGGAGGCCCGCCCCATTACCTGGGAGGAACTGACCTGGCTGCCCCCAAATTTCCCCAGAACATGTAAGGAGAAAAAGCGACAGGTGCGGGAGCTGCAGCGGCAGGGGAAACAGTATTGCGAACGCTGGGACGTGCTGTCTCTGGGATACGCCTTTTTGGCCCCGCCCTATGGGCTTGACGCCTGGGGGGAAGATTTTGACAAGCTGTGCCAGGTCCTCTTTCCCAACCGGGACGCCTTGGAGATTTTAAGCTGGAACGATACCTGGTCCAACTACTTCGACGACGGAAACGAGTGGTGGGGAACAGCCTGCTGGTCGGTATACGACCGGGCGGCGGGCGTCTTTGTGGTGATTGGCGCGTCCCTGACCGACTGATATTTGATAGGAGGAGCTGAGCGGCCATGGCAGAGAAAAAGAAGGCCATTCACACCGGACACCGGGGGCGGGTGAAGGAGGAATTTCTCGCCCGGGGGATTGAGGGCTGGACCGACCACCGGGTGCTGGAGCTGGTACTGTTTTTTGCCATCCCCCAGGGGGATGTAAACCCGCTGGCCCACGAGCTCATCGACCGGTTCGGCTCCCTGTCCGGCGTGCTGGACGCCCTGCCGGAGGAGCTGATGAAAGTAAAGGGGATGGGGGAACACTCGTCCACCATGCTCAAGCTGTTCCCTGCGGTGCTGGGACGCTATCTGGAGGGCCGCACCGGCCCGGGGCAGCTGATCCACACCACCGCCGAGGCCGGTCACGTTCTGGCCCCCTACCTCTACGGCTCCCGGAACGAGATGGTCTATGTGCTGTGCCTGGACAGCAAGGAGAAGCTGCTGGGAGTCCGGCGAATTTCAGAGGGCAACAACAGCAATTCCGATGTGACCATCCGCCGGGTAGCGGAGGAGTGCATGGCCCTGCGGGCCTCCTACTGCTATCTGGCCCACAACCACGTCAGCGGCGTGGCCCTGCCCTCCCCGGAGGATATGAACACCACCGGTGTGATCCGGGCCGCCCTGGAGCCTCTGGGGGTGGGGCTGCTGGATCATCTGATCTTTGTAGACGGCGACCTGGTGTCAGTCCGGGAGACCGCCGCCGCCGGAAGGGGCGGCTTCCACATGGTCTATCCGGGGCAGTGGTGACGGATGTTTTAGCACTCCTGTCCGGCGTTTGTGAACGAAATGTAAATCCTTTCAAATCAACCCCTATTTTTTTTAATTTGGGGTTGATTTTTTTGCCGAGAGCGGTTATTATCTTAGATGAAGTTAGCACTCGGAAGAATTAAGTGCTAACCCCGAATTTGTTGATCCTAAAAAATTAAGTCATATAAGGAGGAACCCATTATGAAACTCAAACCCCTGGCTGACCGCGTCATTGTGAAACTGGTGGAGGCAGAGGAGACCACCAAGGGCGGCATCATCCTCACCGGCGCCGCCAAAGAGAAGCCCGAGGTGGCCGAAGTGATCGCCGTCGGCCCCGGCGGCACGGTGGACGGCAAAGAGGTCGTCATGACCGTGAAGGTGGGCGACAAGGTCATCACCAGCAAGTACTCCGGCACCCAGGTCAAGCTGGACGGCGAGGAGGTCACCATCGTCCGTCAGAACGACATCCTGGCGATTGTGGAGTAAAAAAAGCCTCCCTCTTTGAGGGAGGTGGCATTCGCGAAGCGAATGACGGAAGGAGTCCGTCAACGGGAAACTCCCTCAGTCAGCCCGTTGGGCTGACAGCTCCCTCAGAGAGGGAGCCTTATAAAATGAATTTTTGGAGGTAATGCTTTATGGCTAAAATCATTTGCTACGGCGAGGAGGCCCGCAAGGCGCTGGAGAAGGGCGTCAACCAGCTGGCCGATACTGTGAAGATCACCCTGGGCCCCAAGGGCCGCAACGTGGTGCTGGACAAGAAGTTCGGCGCGCCCCTCATCACCAACGACGGCGTGACCATCGCCAAGGAGATCGAGCTGGAGGACCCCTTTGAGAACATGGGCGCTCAGCTGGTGAAGGAGGTCTCCACCAAGACCAACGACGTGGCCGGCGACGGCACCACCACCGCCACCCTGCTGGCCCAGGCCATCGTGGGCGAGGGCCTGAAGAACCTGGCCGCCGGGGCCAACCCCATGGTCATGAAGAAGGGCATCGCCAAGGCCGCCGCCGCCGCCATTGAGGCCATGAAGGCCAACAGCCAGAAGGTGAACGGCTCCGACGATATCGCCCGGGTGGGCACCGTCTCCTCCGGCGACGAGACCATCGGCAAGCTGATTGCCGAGGCCATGGAGAAGGTGGGCCACGACGGCGTTATCACCATCGAGGAGTCCAAGACCGCCGAGACCTCCTCCGAGGTTGTGGAGGGCATGGAGTTCGACCGGGGCTACATCACCCCCTATATGGTCACCGACACCGAGAAGATGGTGGCCGAGCTGGACGACGCCCTCATTCTCATCACCGACAAGAAGATTTCCAACATCCAGGAGCTGCTGCCCATTCTGGAGCAGGTGGTCCAGTCCGGCAAGAAGCTGCTGATCATCGCTGAGGATGTGGAGGGCGATGCCCTGTCCACCCTGATTGTCAACCGGCTGCGCGGCACCCTGAATGTGGTGTGCGTGAAGGCCCCCGGCTTCGGCGACCGCCGCAAGGAGATGCTTCAGGATATCGCCATCCTCACCGGCGGCGAGGTGATTTCCTCCGACGTGGGCCTGGAGCTGAAGGAGGCTCAGCTGAGCATGCTGGGCTCCGCCCGCCAGGTGAAGATTACCAAGGAGAACACCACCATCGTCAACGGCGCCGGCTCCACTGAGGACATCAAGGCCCGCATCGGTCAGATCAAGAGCCAGATCGAGGTTACCACCTCTGACTACGACAAGGAGAAGCTCCAGGAGCGGCTGGCCAAGCTGGCCGGCGGCGTGGCCGTCATCAAGGTGGGCGCTGCCACCGAGGTGGAGATGAAGGAGAAGAAGCTGCGCATCGAGGACGCCCTGAACGCCACCCGCGCTGCGGTGGAGGAGGGCATCGTGGCCGGCGGCGGCACCGCTTACCTCAACGCCATCCCCGCCGTGGAGAAGCTGCTGGCTGAAACCGAGGGCGACGAGAAGACCGGCGTGCAGATCATCGCCCGGGCCCTCACCGCTCCCGTGAAGCAGATTGCCGCCAACGCCGGCATCGACGGCGCTGTGGTGCTGGCCAAGATTCAGGAGTCCGGCAAGACCGGCTACGGCTTCGACGCCTACAAGGAGGAGTACTGCGACATGATCCCCGCCGGTATCGTGGACCCCACCAAGGTCACCCGTTCCGCGCTGGAGAATGCCGCCTCTATCGCCTCTGTGTTGCTGACCACCGAGTCCCTGGTGGCCGACAAGCCCCAGCCCCCCGCCCCCGCTGCCGCCCCTGCTCCCGACATGGGCATGTATTAAGAAAACGCCCCCCGCGGCCGAAAGGCTGCGGGGGGATTGACAAGGATAAGCTTTTTAGCTATACTGTATATAGAAAGGGCGCTGCCGGTAAGCGGGTGGCCCCTCTATGAGTTACAAAGAAGTAACCGCAGGTTGGGTAGCCGGGCGGTTACTTCTTTTTATTGGCCGCAATGACGAGGCCGATAATGCCGATGATAACAAGTGTGTACTGAAACAGTTCACTATATGTGACCATTGGGCAGCCCCCCTTATCTATATGATTCAGAGGGCAGAAGCTGCCCCCTGTTGTGAGAGGGCCAACCGCGTACCGTTACGAGCAGCGCTGAAAGATAATTCTTTCCTGTCGCCATTTTACCACAGCCTTCGACAGGATGCAACAACCATCATGATATAGGTATGACATAAAGCCTCCCTTGCTAAAGGGAGGGGGACCGCCACCGAATGGGGGTGGAGGGATTCCGTCTGACAGAAGCACGTTATGTGAACGGAATCCCCCCGGCACTTCGTGGCCCTCCCCCCTTTAGCAAGGGGGGCTTAAAACTTTCTCTTGACATTTTGCTAGCATCACAGTATTATAAAGCTAGCAACAAGGAGGTGAAGCATTGGCGAACAAGAGCCGGGCTGAGTACTACCGGAAGCGACGTGAAACGATTGGGCAATTCAGCGTCCCTCTTTCGCGTGAAAAGTTAAACGCGCTGACAGAGAAGCTGAATGAGCAGAACAAAACAAAGACCCAATGGCTCAACGAAAAAGTTGACGAAGAACTCGGCCAACAAAAATAGAGTGCTGGCGGCCCTAACAACCCCACCAACACCCTATTTACCAAACCCAAGGAGTTATGGCAAATCTGATTATGCCACAACTCCTGGTGAAAAGCAAGGAGTTTTATAATGGATATAAAAAGAAATCTGCTGGAATTAGAAGATGCGGCCCAGCGCATCTCCGACGGGCTGGCGGCGATTCGGATCATGGTCATCGGCCTGGAGGGGGCGGGGAGCGAGTACGCTGGGGCGTTCCACGCCGTTTGGAACTACCTCTCCGATGCGGACAAGGAGTTTCAAAAACAGCTGACCATCTGTATAGACGGGGTTTAGTGGCCAACAGCTTTCTCCAAGGAGATGAAGGTTTTCGACACATTGAAGCCCGGAGCCTTACGCTCCGGGCTTTCTCTGGTTAAGCGGCAGAGGCGGCCAGTTCCTCCCGGGCCTCCCGCTCGTTGTCGGCGGAGAAGCAAAAGCGCCCCGCCCAGTCGTAGACCTCTACATGTCCTCTCACCCATACGATATTATACTCCACAGCGTTTTGCTCCTTTCCTGTATTGTAGCCTCAGTATACAGGGGGAATAGTCCCATAAAACGGACTTTTCTTTGCCGGTTGCGTATTTTATGATTCAGGGGTATAATCAGGTCAAGGAGGGCGAGAAAAATGGTAGAAATGATCGGATATCTGGGCTCTATCCTGGTGATCGTGTCCATGCTGATGTCGTCCGTGGTCAGGCTGCGGGTCATCAACACCATAGGCAGCGGGATTTTCGCGGCCTATGCCCTGATGATCCACTCCTACCCCACGGCGCTGATGAACGCCTGCCTGGTGGGCATCAACGTCTATAATCTGGTACGGCTGAGGCAGGCGGACAGAAACTATGACCTGACGGAGGCCAATCCGGGGGACAGACTGCTGGGCTACCTGCTGAGCCATTACCGGGAGGACATCCTGACCTATTTCCCCGGGTTCACCGGGGCGGGAGAGGGGGACCGGGCCTATGTGGTGTTCTGCGGCGGCGACCCGGCCGGCCTGCTGCTGGGGACGGAGGTTGCTCAGGGGACGCTGAGCGTGAAACTGGATTACTCCACACCTACTTATCGTGACTGCTCCATTGGGGCCTATCTGTATGGGAAGCTGCCCGCGAAGGGGGTCCATACCCTGGCCTTTGCGGGGGAGGAGTCCAAGGCCCACGCCGCCTACTTGACCAAAATGGGCTTTGTCAGGGAAAACGACGCTTATGTCAAGCGCCTGGACTAGAAGGAGGAAAACTGTTTGGACACCATCTTTTATACCGTCCGCTCCATCAACGGCGACTATGCCGAGCTGGTGACGGACGAGGGCGGCGAGCACTCCATCACCATGTTCCTGCTGCCCGAGGGGACTACCGTGGGCAGCAGGCTGAAGCTGGAGAACTTTCAGTGGGAGCTGATATGAGATAATTCCGGCTGGGCGGTATTTTGACAGAAAAGTTCTCTTGCATTATTGTACGGAATTATGCTATAATAATATACAAATAGGAGGCGATAAAATGCCGCAAATCAGACCGATTACAGACCTGCGTAATACTAACGAGATTTCGGAGGCTTGTCACGCATGCCCGGAACCAATTTTTATCACAAAAAATGGCTATGGAGACCTGGTGGTCATGAGCATGGAAACCTATGATAGCATGGTCGGAATTGCTGAGACAGACGCAGCTATTGCCGAGGCGGAAGCGGAGTTTGAGCGTGATGGGCAGCTTTTTGACGCAAGGGAGACATTGGCGTCGCTGAGGAGGAAACACTTTGGAACAGTACAGCGTTAAGCTGATGGCTCGTGCGCGGCGGGATTTGGATGGAATCTATGCCTACATTGCAAAAACGCTGCTGGAACCGGGGACTGCCATGTCCCTGGTGGAGAAAATTGAAGGGCAGATTCTTTCGCTGAGTACAATGCCGTATCGCTGTCCGGAGCGGAAAAGAGGAGCTTATGCCAATCGAGGCTACAGAGAATTGATGGTGGGGAATTATACCTCCATTTATCGGATTGATGAGGTTGAAAAGCAGGTCATTGTGGTAACAGTCCGCTATTCCCGCAGTAATTTTTAGCTAAACCAGAATAAAATCCCGGCCTCGCGGCCGGGATTTTTATGTCTGTTTACTTATTGCTTCTGCGCCAGATGCCCATCTTCTGAGCATCCTGAATCAGCTGCTCCCTAAACTGGGGGTCGGCGATGGAGATGATGGCCTCGGCCCGCTCCCAGGTGGACAGGCCCTTGAGGTTAATCATGCCGTGCTCGGTGACGATGTACTGCACGCAGGACCGGGGGTCGGTGGCGATGGAGCCGGGGGTGAGGGTGGGAACGATGCGGCTTTTCACCGTGCCGTCCTTGCCGGTGACGGTGGAGGACATGCAGATGAAGCTCTTGCCGCCGTTGGACAGGTATGCGCCCATGACGAAGTCCAACTGGCCGCCGGTGCCGGAGATGTGCTTCAGGCCGGCGGATTCAGCGTTGACCTGGCCGAACAGGTCCATATCGATGGCGTTGTTGATGGAAATGAAGTTATCCAGCTGGGCCAGCACCCGCACGTCGTTGGTGTAGTCCACCGGGGCGGCCATCACGGCAGGGTTGCGGTCCACGTAGTCGTAGAGCTTTTGGCTGCCAGCGGCGAAGGCGTAGACCTGCCGGCCCTTGTCCAGGGCCTTGTTACGGCCGGTGAGCTTGCCCGCCAGAGCCATATCCACAAAGCCGTCCACATACATCTCGGTGTGGACGCCCAGGTCCTTCAGATCGGACTGGGCAATCATGGAGCCCACGGTGTTGGGCATGCCGCCGATGCCCAGCTGGAGGCAGGCCCCGTTGGGGATCTGCTCCACAATGAGCTTGGCCACCGCCCGGTCCACGTCGGTGGGCTCGCCGCCCCCGCCCAGCTGGGCCACGGCGGGGTTGTCACCCTCTACCACGTAGTCCACGTCGGCGATGTTAATCTCGCAGCCGGTAAGGCCGTAGACCCAGGGCAGGTTCTGGTTGACCTCCACGATGATGACCTTGGCCTTGTCCAGCATATCGGCCAGGTGGGAGGCGGCCAGGGCGTAGCTGAAGTTGCCGTGGCTGTCCATGGGGGTGACCTGGATCATGGCCACGTCCACCGAGACGTTCTCCCGGTAGAACCGGGGCAGCTCGGAGTAGCGCATGGGGGCGAAGAAGCCCATGCCCTTGCCGATGATCTTCCGGTCGATGCCGGAGCAGTGCCAGGAGTTCCAGGTGAAGTGGTCGCCGGCGTCGTCAGCCTTGGCGATCTCGGGCATCCACATGGTGACGCCGCCGCGGACCTTCACGCCGGTGAGCTCGTCCTTCCGGGCGGCCAGGGCCCGGTCCAGGGCCACAGGGTGGTTGGTGCACCAGCCGTAGTCCACCCAGTCGCCCGACTTGACCGCCTTGACAGCCTGCTCCGGGGTGGTCAGCTTCTGCTGGTAAAGGGCTTGATAATCCATGATGTTTTCCTCCTGCTATTTCTTTGTAATTGCAATCTGGTCCAGTAATTCCATAATTTCTGCCTTGGTGAAGGTTTCTTTCTCGCTTTCGTTGAAAATCAGCCGCAGCTCATAGAGCATAGCTAAATCCATGCGCTTCATCTCGGATTCACTCGGCATGGGAAGACCTCCTTTCCTCCGTTATCTTCCAATATCCAAATAATAGGGCTTCATCAGGCTGGCCTGTTCGGTGGAGTCCTTGGGCTGGTTCTTCCGGGGCGGCTCGGGGGGCATACGGCGGTCCCGGTGGGGGGGCTTGCCGGCTCCCTTCTTTTTCTGCTGCTGGGGAGGGGCCGCCTTTTTCGGGGGCTCCTGCTTGGCCTGGGCGGGCTTCCGGCCCTTTTTGGCCTGCTCCTGCTTGGCCTGCCGGGCCTTTTTGGGCTCCTCTGCCCTGACTTGTTTAGGCTTTTGAGGTTCGGCCTGTTTTTTCTTCCCCTGCTTCTGGGCCTTCTCCGCCGGCTTGGGGAGGAGGCTGGACAGCAGCGACCGCCGGGGGGCCAGCAGGCGGGCGGTGGCGTCCATAATGGTGTCGCTGTCCAGGGGATTGGGCCGGTGAAATTCGGTGTTGGGCATGGCGTCGCCGGTGTCCAGCAGGGCGCCGGGGCGTACTCCCCGCTTGGGGGCAGCGGGGGGGGCAGGCAGGTAGTCGAAGGCGTCCTCGCTCTCCTCCATCACAGGGATGGCAGGGGAAAGGGGCTCGGCGGCGGCCCCCTTCTTTTTCCGGCGGCGCTTCTTCTTGGGGGCGGCCCCCTCCGGGGCGGACGCCGCACGGGCTGCCTCCAGCCCGGCCTGTTCCGCCGCCCGGCGGGACTCCTCGGCGGCCTTCCGGGCCTCCTCCCGCTGGCGGCGCAGTTCCCGGGCGGCCTGGCGAGCCTCCTGGTCCTCCTCGTTGATGATCTTGCCGTGTTTGTCCCGCTTGGGGGCCTCGAAGACCCGCATGGGGTAGGGGTGGTCCTCGATCAGGGGCACCTTTTTGCCGATGAGCTTCTCAATGTCCCGGAGCAGGGGCTTCTCCCCGAAGTCGCAGAAGGCAATGGCCTCCCCTCCCCGGCCCGCCCGGCCGGTGCGGCCGATGCGGTGGACATAGGTCTCGGGCACCTCGGGCAGGTTGTAGTTGAACACGTGGGACAGCTCCTCAATGTCCAGCCCCCGGGCGGCGATGTCGGTGGCCACCAGGCAGCGGACCCGCCCGGCCTTGAAGTCGGCCAGGGCCTGCTGCCGGGCGGTCTGGCTCTTGTTGCCGTGGATGGCGGCGGCGGAGATGCCCGCCTTGCCCAGGTCCCGGGCCACCTTGTTGGCCCCGTGCTTGGTGCGGGTGAAGACCAGGGCGTTTTCTACCCGCTTGCGCTCCATAAGATGGGCCAGCAGATTAGTCTTGTTCCCCTTGTCCACCAGGTAGACGCTCTGGCGGATCACCTCCACCGGGGAGGAGATGGGGTCCACCGCCACCTTCACCGGGTTTTTCAGCAGGGAGTTTACCAGGTCGGTGATCTCCGGGGGCATGGTGGCGGAGAAGAACAGGGTCTGCTTCTTCTGGGGCAGCCACTTGAGGATTTTCCGCACATCGTGGATAAAGCCCATGTCCAACATCCGGTCGGCCTCGTCCAGCACGAAGATCTCCAGGGCGTCCAGGGAGACAAAGCCCTGGTCGTGGAGGTCCATCAGGCGGCCGGGGGTGGCCACCAGGATGTCTACCCCCTTTTTCAGGGCCTCCACCTGGGGGTTCTGGCCCACTCCGCCGAAGATGACAGTGTGGCGCAGCTTCAGGTATTTGCCATAGGCGTCGAAGCTCTCACCGATCTGGATGGCCAGCTCCCGGGTGGGGGTGAGGATAAGGGCCCGAATGGGCCGCCGGGGGCCGGTTTGGGCTTCCAGACGCTGTAAAATGGGGGTGGCGAAGGCACAGGTCTTGCCGGTGCCCGTCTGGGCACAGCCCAGCACATCCCGCCCGGTGAGGGCGGGGGGGATGGCCTTCTCCTGGATGGGAGAGGGCTTTACATAGCCCTGCTCCTCCAGGGCTCTCAGAATGGGGGCGTTCAGCCCCAGGTCTTTAAACTGCATGAAATACTTCCTTTTCCATTTCGGGCAGACGGCTGCCTGCTGTCCTGCGGAGCCGCGGCAAGCCGCGTCCCCGCACAGGCGGCGTCCGCCCGGCCCGCGCGTTTGCGCCCTGCGGGCTGGGGTGTTATTTGCCGGATGCCCGCAGCCGGTCCATGACCAGCCGGGCGGTCTGGAGCAGCTCCTGCCCCGGAGGGCAATCCACTACCAGGTCGGCATATTTGCGGTAAAGGGGGTCCCGGTAGGCCATCACGTCGGCCAGGGTCTGGCCCGGCTCCATGGCGATGCCCCGGGTGGACAGGTTTTGGACCCGCCGCGTCAGCTCCTCCAGAGAGACCTGGAGGTAGACCACCGGTCCCAGCCCCTTCAGGTGAAGGGCCGCCCCCTCCCGGCACACGGCGCTGCCCCCCGGGGCGATTACGGTGCGCCGGCAGGACAGAGTGCGCACCGCCGCCTCCTCCGCGTCCAGAAAGGCCGCCGTCCCCCGCAGGTCCAGAATTTCCTGGAGCAGCGCCCCCTCCCGCTCCTGAATGAGCAGGTCCACGTCCAGGAACTGGTAGCCCATCAGCTTGGCCAGCAGTACGCCTACCGTACTCTTGCCGGAACCCGGCATGCCGATTAGGGTGATGTTATCCAAAACCGTTTCCAACCTTTACATACAAATTCATTTTATAGTATACCACAGACAGAGGAAAAAGAAAAGGGGGAAGGAGATGAAAAAGAGACAGCGGGTCAGACCACTGCCTCTGTGTGAGGTTTCTCTTTTAAGTGGACAGGATTTGCTCACAGGCAGCCTTTAACGCAGGGATATCATCCAGCAGGGTGTTCCAGACGGAGACAACGTCAATGGAACCATATGCGTGGACGTAAAAATTACGGGTGTCCTTTCATGGGTTTCGAAAGAGCACCACCTCATCCTTCGCGATGATATCCAAAAAGCTCCGGTCAGAGGACTCGCTTGTCACCAGATCGACCGGAAGCTTCAGCGCGTCCTCCACAGCCAGGCGGAAGCCGCAGATTTGAAACAATGATTTCAGCTGTCCCTTTTCAATTTTTAAATCTACATCGCTGTCTGCTCCGGCCGTCCCTCTGGAGTAGGAGCCAAACAGAGAGACACTCTGCACCCCGTGCTGCCGAGCGATCGGGGCGATTACATTCCGCAATTCCTCAATGGTATAACGTACCGCCATAACAGGGAGCTCCTTTCCTTCGATTTAAGTAATTTTAATATACCACAGACAGAGGAAAAAGAAAAGGGGGAAAAGCAAGGCGGCGGCGAAATAGAGGGGCTTTGCCCTTGCCAAATGGGGCGGTTCGGCGTATAATAGGACCCGCTCAGCGGATGGCATGGCGGAAGGAGCTTTTGAATGGTATTTATTTCCTGGAATGTAAACGGCCTGCGGGCCTGTATGAAAAAAGGGTTTTCTGACTTCTATCAGGGGTACAGGCCCGACTTCCTCTGTCTTCAGGAGACCAAGATGGAGCGGGGACAGGCGGATGTCCCTCTGGGGGAGGGGATACACGAGTTCTGGAACTCGGCGGAGAAGAAGGGCTATTCCGGCACCGCCGTCTTCACCCCCCACGCCCCCATGGCGGAGGCCCTGGGCATGGACGTCGACCAGCACGACCACGAGGGGCGGCTTATCACGCTGGAATATGAGAAATTCTATCTGGTGTGCTGCTACACCCCCAACGCCCAGAACGAATTGAAGCGGATCGGCTACCGCATGAGCTGGGAGGACGACCTGCGGGACTACCTCATGTCGCTGGACAAAACCAAGCCGGTGATTTACTGCGGCGACCTGAACGTGGCCCATGAGGAGATCGACCTGAAAAATCCCAAAACCAACCGGGGCAATGCTGGGTTCTCCGATCAGGAGCGGGAGAAGATGACCGCCCTGCTCTCCTCCGGGTTTACCGACACCTTCCGGTATCTCTACCCGGACAAGGAGGGGGCCTACTCCTGGTGGTCCTACCGCTTCAACGCCCGGAAGAACAACGCCGGATGGCGCATCGACTACTTTATCGTCTCTGACCGGCTGCGGGATAAAATCCTCCGGGCGGAGATACTGGCCGATGTGGAGGGCAGCGACCACTGCCCGGTGCTGCTGGAGCTGGATATCTGACCGTGGGGCGGCCCGTCCGCCGCACCTGCAAGAAATCCGGGCGGCCACAGGCCGCCCCTACAATGTTGACAGAAAGAAGCGATTTTTATGAAACTGTGTGAATTGTTCGGCAAGGGCCGGACCGTGTTCTCCTGCGAGGTCTTCCCGCCCAAAAAGGACGCCCCGGTGGACAGCATTTACAATACTTTGGACGGTTTGAAGGATATCCGCCCCGACTTTATCAGCGTCACCTTCGGGGCGGGGGGCTCCCAGGTGAACCAGACCACCCGGGACATTGCCGCCCTCATTGAAAACCAGTACCACATCCCCGCCATGGCCCACCTCACCTGCGTGGCCGCCGGGAAGGAGGACGTGGACCGCCTGCTGGCCGACCTGAAAGCCGACGGGGTGGAAAACGTGCTGGCCCTGCGGGGGGACGTGAACCCGGACTATCCCCCAAAGATCGATTTTAAGTACGCCGGCGAGCTGGTGGCCTACATCCGGGAGCGGGGGGATTTTGGCGTGTCCGCCGCCTGCTACCCCGAGGGGCACCTGGAGAGCCCCGACCTGGTGAGCGATATCCGCCACCTGAAGGAAAAGGTGGACGCCGGGGCCCAGCATCTGGTAAGCCAGCTGTTTTTCGACAACGAGGACTTCTTCCGCTTTCTGGAGCGGGCCCGGATTGCGGGCATCAATGTGCCCATCGAGGCGGGTATCATGCCGGTGCTCAGCGCCAGGTCCATCCAGCGAATGGTGTCCATGTGCGGGGCCAGCCTGCCCGCCAAGCTGACCCGCATCCTGGCCCGGTACGGCGACCATCCCGAGGCCCTGCGGGAGGCCGGCATCGCCTACGCCATCGACCAGATTGCCGACCTCATTGCTGGAGGAGTGGAGGGCATCCACCTGTACACCATGAACAACCCCGACGTGGCCCGGCAGATTGCCGGGAGCATCGCCTCTATCCGGAAGGTCTGACTCGGACAAAGTCAACCCCAGCGGGAGCACATCTCCCACTGGGGTTTTCTCAATGCGTGCAAGCGAAATTGACGCTATAGACCGATACTTACTCATGTAACAACAGGATATTCCCTAATGCAGAGGCAGTTTAGGTGGCTGCATTCCTTCTGGGACTATATATCCTTCACGGCACATTTCTTCTGCGGATATAAAGTCACTTTCTTTCCAGAAATCCCCTGTTTCCGCAAGACATCTATTCTTGTATTTCCAGACCACTTCATCAGCGCGTTCTATTCCCAGCTGTACTTGCCTTGCTTCGTCTGGTGTCACCTCGATTTCGACAATCCAAGATGAAATTTCTCCAGCCATATAACGAATATAGTATTTATCCTCCCTTTTGTATAACGATAAGCTGTTACCTTCAAATATTTTCATACTGTCCTGCCCCCCGCTAGATCAACTGTAATCTCCTGAATCAATATCGCTGCACTTATTTTACACGAAAATTATTCCGCACACAAGAATGATAAATGAGATGCTCCGCCTGTTCATAGCTTCTTCACGAAATTTTAAGGAGTTTTTTGTCGTTATTTTCCCCTGGCTGTGTTAGAATACATCCTGTAGATTGGAGGCTGTTCCATGAAAAACAGGCAAAAGCTCTTTCTTTTGGCCGCCACCCTCCTGCTGCTGGCAGGGGGCGGGTGGTTTTTATACAGCAGCGGCTTTTTCCAGGCGGTCCGCTCGCTGGACGCGCTGCGGGACTACATTGACCGCTCCGCCCCATACTCCCACCTGCTGTTTTTCCTGGTGCAGTTCCTGTCGGTGGTGCTGGCCCCCATCCCCAGCAATATCACCGCCGCGGCGGGCGGCCTCCTGTTCGGCACCTGGCCCGCTTTTCTGCTCACCTTTGGGGCGGTGGCGGCCGGGTCGCTGCTCACCTTCTCTCTGGCCCGGGCGCTGGGCCGGGACTTCGCCGACCGGCTGGTGAGCCGGAAGCTTTCGGAAAAATACCAGGACGTCCTGCGCACCAAGGCCCCGGTGTTTCTTGTCCTGGCCTTTCTGTTCCCCTTCTTTCCCGATGACATGCTGTGCATTCTGGCCGGGCTCACGGATATCTCCTTCCGCCGCTTTGCTGTGATTGTCCTGCTCACCCGGCCCTGGGGCCTGCTCTTTGCCAGCGCCTTGGGCGGGTCTACCCTGGGCCTGCCCCCCTGGGTGATGGTTCCCATTGCCCTGCTGGGGCTGGTGCTGTTTCTGCTGGGCACGAAGTACGGCGACCGGCTGGAGGAATCTATTCTGAAAGGTTTGAACGAGCGCAAAGGTGGGAAAACTAAATAGGCGTCAAAAAATTGGGGCGCAGACCCCAATTTTTGCCGTTTTCCTCTTTACAAACTCCTGCGGGTGTGGTATGATACCGGCATAACAAGAATTAATATTGTTAAGGAGGCCGGCCCATGGAGCGCACCATTCGCTACAGTAAAAAGCGGGAGGCCATCCTGGCCGCCATCCGGGGGACAAGCTGTCACCCCTCCGCCGAGTGGATCTACCAGCAGCTCAAGCCCCGTCACCCGGACCTGAGCCTGGGCACGGTCTACCGCAACCTGGCCTTTTTTCAGGAGGCCGGCCAGGTGCAGAGCGTGGGGGTCGTGCAGGGTCAGGAGCGGTTCGACGCCGTGACCACCCCCCACAGCCACTTTGTTTGCAACTGCTGCGGCACCGTTTTGGACCTCCCGGATATCTGTCCCGAGAGAGGGCTGGAACGGACCGTCAGCACGCAATACGGGTTCGCGGTACAACGCTGTGAACTCACCTTCTACGGAACCTGTCCCAACTGTCAAGACCAAAATTTTAAGGAGGAACTACTATCATGAAAAAGTTTGTTTGCAGCGTCTGCGGCTATGTCTACGAGGGCGACTCCGCCCCCGCCAAGTGCCCCCAGTGCGGCGTCGGCCCCGAGAAGTTCGTAGAGCAGAAGGGCGAGATGTCCTGGGCTGCCGAGCACATTGTGGGTGTAGCCCAGGGCGTTGATCCCGAGATCCTGGAGGGCCTGCGCGCTAACTTCCAGGGCGAGTGCACCGAGGTCGGCATGTACCTGGCCATGGCCCGCGTGGCCCACCGCGAGGGCTATCCCGAGATCGGCCTGTACTGGGAGAAGGCAGCTTGGGAGGAGGCCGAGCATGCCGCCAAGTTCGCCGAGCTGCTGGGCGAGGTGATTACCGACTCCACCAAGAAGAACCTGGAGATGCGTGTGGAGGCCGAGAACGGTGCCACCGCCGGCAAGGTCGCCATCGCCAAGAAGGCCAAGGAGCTGAACCTGGACGCCATCCACGACACCGTCCATGAGATGGCCCGGGACGAGGCCCGCCACGGCAAGGCGTTCAAGGGTCTGCTGGAGCGGTACTTCGGCTAAGGATTCGATACGCATAAATACAGATAAATACGATTAAATGCAACGAGAACACCCTTATTTTCATGTTGCGGATCGCATTTAAGAACAAGTTCACGAAACACGGATAACGAGCTTTCGTTATCCGTGTTTCGCTGTATTGATTCATATTTTTTGTTTGGTGGGAAATCGGCGGGAAAAAACAGCAAAAATATCCGTTTACCGCCAGCATACAATGATTTCCCACAAAAATCACGAAATCCCTTGTGCCACAACGACCTCGGCACTTACTTTGTCGGTTGCTTGTGGGAAAAATATTTGTACTTCTGGACTCGTCACACTAAAAATGATACAGGTCAGGCCATTAAATTGAAAATAAGTTGATTGTAACAAATTGAATGTTAGTGTTTAAAATTTTTGTTATAGTCAATGCCACTTGACATATATCCAAAAGCTAATCAGTAATCACGTTCCGTCCCGCAATATTGCTAGATATTTTTCGTAAGCAAATACACGGTTTCTGGCGGCGTTAGTCGTTTCTCGTAATATGTCCAGTTCCATCAGCTTTTTAACAGCAGTAGAAACCGTGTTGTAGCTAACACCCAGCGCGGCAGCCGTGTGCTTAATGTCAATGATGGGGTGCTGTTCCAAATAGTCAAACACAGCGCGGACATTATCCTTGCTACGTGTTGCTCTGGGTAGCAATTCTAGGCTTTGTTCATGCAGTGCGGATAACTGTTCAATTGATGTCATCGCGTCGGTAGCTGCAGCGCTGACGGCCTCTAAAAAAAACCGGACCCACTGTTCATAGTTTCCACTTCGGCGAACCTCGCTGATCCTGTCATAATACTCAATTTGATTTCTTTTTAGGAAATATGAGACATAAATCACGGGTTTGCGCAACAGTCCTTGCTCCATCAAATAGAGCAAAATCAAAAGTCTGCCAATTCTACCATTACCATCAAGAAAAGGATAAATCATCTCGAACTGATAATGAATCAGTGCGGCTTGTATGAGTGGATCATATTCCCGATTCTCATTGATATACTGCTCCAGTGCGGACATGGATGCTTTCATATCTTCAACATTTGGCGGAATATATCGGGCATTCTTTAGAGAGCATCCCGCCGATCCAATCCAATTTTGGGAGCGACGAAATTCTCCTGGATTTTTCTCCTGCCCCCGTATACCCTCCATGAGAACAGCATGGATCGACCTAAGCAACCGATTACAAATCGGCAACTTCTCAAGCTACTCTAAAGCATACTGCATCGCTTTTACATAATTGACCACGTCTGCCACGTCCAGATTGGCGTTAATATCCAGTTCTGGGTCAAGTACGTCCTCCAAAGTACACTGAGTTCCTTCCATTTGAGATGAAAGCAGCGCTTCTTTCCGAACATACATAGACACAAATAATTCTGTACTGGGAATCAACTGAGACGCGACATCCAGCTTTTGAAGGTTGTGGCTGGCTTCAATCAACAGGCGCAATATATCATCGCTAATATCCAAAGCAGGCTGAGGTGGCAAAGAAGCAGGGCAAAAAGACTGATAAGTGGCCTCTCCTGTCATATTTGAAATGTACTGACCAGCTCTATTCATTGTAATCCTCCAAATACATGGATTTGAAATACTACATAAATAATACGCTCTTTATTTCAATATTTCAATCAGTTTTTGAAATATAATTTTGCTGTTACTTACCTAAAGAACAAATGCTTAACGGCAACACGTATCAAAATGCCTTGAAGAAATAAAATCATTTCCGGTACATTGCGAAGGCAAAAGATATGTATTGAAAAATCCCTTTATTTGGACTATAATAACAAAAGCATAAAATCCTATTCAGATAAGGATATCCTGCTATGAATTTGCTATTTCGACTCTTATTGACTCTAAACGCTACATCATGGATGGTCGTTGTATACGCTCTCAAAGCTGAGTGGACGTATAAATCAATACCGGTGTGGGGTATTGCCCTACTGATTCTTTGCATTCCAATTCTGCTCTCCACACTCTCAATAAGAATCACGTCTAAGCTTGGTTCCGATTCCATACATGGGTGCAGTGAGTGCAGTCTCGCAGATCAAGAGTTTCTGCCAGTCTATCTGGGATATTTCTTTGTTTCTCTCAGTGTTCCAAACGATATGACAATGTCGTTCCTGTATGTTATTGTGTTCATTTTCACATTTATCTCGCAAACGCAATATTTTAACCCAATTTTTTTGTTGTTTGGATACCATTACTATCATGTTCTGACACCACAGGGAACAAAAGTTTTCATCATTGCCCGAGGAAAAGTAATTCGAAATAAAAGTTATTTGGACTTCGATAACCTGCGGAGAATTAATGATACAACCTATATTGTACGAAAGGAACAGTAAAATGAATTCGATTTTTGCTAAGCTTCGTCTCCGGGGTAATGTGAATAAGTATCGAAAAATGCTGTCTACCAATGAGGATGTCTTTCCCATCTTTGAGGATATGGTAACCTCTACGATCCCATATGCTCCTGGTGCTTTATCCGAGCCCGGTGAATGGTTTCAGCTTTCAGATGTGTCACGTGCGGATTATGCGCTTGATATTTTTAGTAGTGATTTTAATACCCTCGATTTTGATTCCCTCGCGCGGGAGGAGTTTTCGCTGATTGACTTTTTGTTCGTCAAGCAAGGGAATACATTAGCAACGCTTAACAAAGGCACACAGGCCATAGTATAAAGTGCAGAGAGAAAGATTTTCAGATTTTCCACTCAAACGAAACGCGGTCGCTGGTGGCCTGGACTTGAGAGAGAATGATGTCCGTCACCTGCCGTCGGTCATCAAAGTCAATCGTGTTCCAGTTCTCCAGATGGGCGGACAGAAACTCAATTTTCTGTGGTGAGATTGTTTCTGCGTTCAGTGCCGCGATTTCCTTTATCAGCTGTTGACGGCGGGCGTCCAGCTCCTCAATTTTCCCGTTGGCATAGGACAACAGAACCGCATTGGCCCCGGTCAGGGTGTTCA
>CAJUFJ010000019.1 GCA_910585815.1 uncultured Oscillospiraceae bacterium
CTATGTGGGTATTACACTGTAGACAACTAGGAAAGCAGTTGTCAAAAAAAGCCCGGCCTCCACTGGGGATTATTGCAACCACGAGTATGTACTATACAGTGTAGGTTCTATACATTATTGTTCATCTTTTGTCTGGCAGGTCTGTGACCTGCCAGGCAATTTTTGTCGTTTCCTGCGGCCCGGAAATTTTTCTTTGATTTTTTCTCTGCGGAAAGCGGTTTTGCGCGCAAAACCTGTGCCGCTGAACGCTCTGTTAGCGGAAAGGGAAAGTACCACCACCATCCCCAAACGAAAGGGGGTGAGAAGATGGAAACCAACCCCCGCGACTATGGCGAACGGTGCAGGTTTGACGCCTTTTGCAAGACCGTGTTGAAGCATGAGGTTATCGACTACATCCGGGAAATGAAGCGGCGGGCCAACCGGGAAACATCCTTAGAGCGGTTGCCCCAGACGGCGATGGACAAGCTGTGTTCGGCTGACGACTATCCCAGCGACAGCTATGTGTTCTCGTACTGCGGCTGTGACTTGCCGATCAGAAGTCAACAAGTGGCCGACGCCTTTGCCAGTCTGCCGGAGCAGGAGCAAAGCATTTTGATTTTGCGCCTGGTTCTGGATTTGACGGACAGCGAGATTGGCGAGGCCCTGGGACTGTCCCGGAGTGCCGTCCAGCGGCGCAGAACCAAATCGCTGAATGTCTTGCGGACAAAGCTGACAGCGAGGAAAGGAGGTTAGTACCATGAAGCGCCGTAATTACAAAGGCCGTGAGCTGCTGCCGCTGGCGGTGAGCAATGCGGCCCGCGCCGGGGACACCGACGCTGTGGAGCAGATCTTGCGGTACTATGAGTGCTACATAAACAAGCTGTGTACCCGGACGGTCTATGACGAAAGCGGCTGTCCCCATACCTGCCTGGACGAGTACATGAAAAGCCGTCTGGAAAACAAGCTCATCCGCGCCATTCTCAGCGTGAACTGATGACCGGCCCCAGCTGGGAGGAACAGCTTATCCTTTCCCTGTTTCTCCCGTCTGCGGGCTTTGTCCTGTGTTTTGGAAAGGGGAAATGTCTTTGCCGAAAGAGCGACCCAATAAAGCGGACTGTGAGATTGAACTTCCACAAGCCATCATAGAAACCTTTGCCCGGTTCCTTGTCCCGGAGATACGAAAATACTATGACAGCGAACAAGGCCAACGAGAGTTTACAGAGTGGCAAGAAGCAACCAGCAAAACCGAATAAGTATAAACAACGGGGGCCAAGGCTTTTACACCTTGGCCCCCGCTGCTTGTTTTGACATCAGAGCCACACCAATACAGCAAAGCCGCCTTTGAAATAATAGGTGTTCGTCCAATGTCCAGTTGGTGGAGGCGGGGGGAGTTGAACCCCCGTCCGAAAGCACTTCCACAGGAACTTCTCCGAGCGCAGACGATCCTTTACATTCCCTCACTCAGGCGTGGGTCGTCACACTACTGAGCTTGGTAGAGTCATAATGCGTGGCCCGGTCAACTCTTTCCGAACGCACGGGCACCACTAAGGCGACGCCCAGACCCGGCTCGTGGTCCTTCCGGGCAGGACGGCTGCGTTAAGCCGCAGCGAGAACTACGTTATCGTCGTTCTTTAATTTATAAGCTGCCCATTTTTAGGATGTTAGGCGCATCCGCTCGCTATTCCTGCTTCTATGCCCCCGTCGAAACCGGTACGCCCCCGTCGAGGCCGCCGCAGGCGGCCGAGACAGCGTTATCCCTCGGGAAGATCAGACCTTCTCCGGTTCGGGGTAGTCTACGCCGAAGGTGTCTACGGTGACTTTCTTCATCACCTGCTTCTGCCGGGGACGGTCCTGCCAGTCAGTTTTGCCGGAGACGATGGCGTCGGCCGTCTCCATCCCCTCGATGACCCTGCCGAAGGCGGCGTAGCCGCCGTCCAAGTGGGGGGCCTTATCCACCATGATAAAGAACTGGCTGCCGGCGGAGTCGGGATTCATGGCCCGGGCCATGGACAGCACGCCCCGGTCGTGAACCAGGTCGTTGGCGAAGCCGTTCTGGGCGAACTCACCCTTGATGGAGTAGCCCGGTCCGCCCATGCCGGTGCCCTGAGGGCAGCCGCCTTGGATCATAAAGCCGGGGATGCAGCGGTGGAAGATCAGGCCATCGTAGAAGCCCTTCTGAATCAGGGAGATGAAATTATTCACGCTGTTGGGGGCCTTTTCGGGGTAGAGCTCAGCCTTGATAAGGCTGCCGTTTTCCATTTCGATGGTGACAATGGGGTTTTGCGCCATAGTTATCATCCTTTCTCAGGGGCTTACCGGTTCCGGGTCTTCATCACCCGGTCCATCTCCCGCTTGGCGTCCCGCCGGGCGGAGGCCTCCCGCTTGTCGTATAGCTTCTTGCCCTTGGCCAGGCCGATTTCCAGCTTGACCCGGGGGCCCTTGAAGTAGATGGACAGGGGAATCAGGGAGTAGCCGTCCTGCTTGATGCGGCCGAACAGCCGCATAATCTCCCGCTTGTGCATCAGCAGCCGGCGGGTACGGCGGGGGTCCTTGTTGAAGATGTTGCCCTTCTCATAGGGGCTGATGTGCATGCCAAGAACGGAGATTTCCCCGTCCTTCACCAGGCAGAAGGAGTCTTTCAGGTTCACATTGCCCAGCCGGATGGACTTTACCTCGGTGCCCGCCAGCTCGATGCCGGTCTCGTATTTTTCCTCAATGAAGTAATCGTGATAGGCCTTGCTGTTTTTGGCCACAATCTTCACCGATTCGCCCACGGCGGACACCCCCTTTCCCAACAGGTCAGATTACTATACCACATCATACCCAAAAAGGCAAGGGGGAAAACACCCGCAGACGGCAAAGCCTTCCCCTAAAGAGAAAGTCCCTCCATATTTCGTTCTGTGCTGGTGCGCTTCGTCCGGGCCCACAGCCGGGGCAGGTTGGCGTAGAAGTCGCCCCTGTCCTCCCAGATCAGCAGCAGGCTGCCCTCCTCCACCGACACGGTGGCCTCCTCCCCCAGAAACTGGTTGCTCACCCCCAGGGGGAAGCTGCCCGACAGGGTGTAGTCCTCCAGGGGGTACTTCAGCCCGGCAAGGGTGACCCCCTCCGCCGTGCCGCTGTTGCAGAAGACCGACAGATAGCCCGCCATGGAAGGGGGAAAGGTGACCGACATGCCGCTGCGCAGGCAGGTGGCCGCCGTCTTCTCCCCGGCCAGAAAGCCCTGGGCCCCCTGCGTGGCCAGCCAGTCCAGCAGCTGGAGGTTGCCTAGGGTGTGCTCCAGCCGGCCCCCCACGCCCCCCAGCAGGATGAAGCGGCGGTAGCCCAGCTCCAGCCCCTTGCGGATGGCGTAGACCATGTCGGTGTCGTCCTTCTCGGCGGGGAGCTGGATCACATTGGGGTGGCTGGGCCGGTGGCCCAGCGAGTCGAAATCCCCCACCGCCAGGTCGGGATTGACGCCGTAGGCGATCAACGAGTCAAACCCCCGGTCGGCGGCAATCACATAGTCCCCTTGCACAGGGTAGGGCCGCAGGGCGGGGGTGAGGGACATGGCTCCCACGATGTAGCAGATATTTTGATTCAAGGCGTGCCGCCTCCTCCATTGGTCTCTGATTCCAGTTTCCATTATAATACAGGACCCTACCCCATTGCAAGGCCGACTTTACGCCGGACGCGGCAAAACGGACAGGTGCGCGCTGTAGGGGCGCACATTGTGCGCCCGCAGGCGGACCGGGCGGACAATGTCCGCCCCTACATAAGGCCGCCCGCGGGTACGTCATGTAGGGCAGGGCTCTGCCTTTCCTGGCTCCCCCCTTGTGGGGGAGCTCCCGGCGAAGCCGGGTGAGGGGGGCTCAGGGATGCACCAAAGCCTTCCCCCCACCTCTCCGAGACAAAAAGGGGCCGCGCCCGCCGGAAAGGGGGCGCGGCCGCCGGGCCGTGTCAGATGATGAAGTTGTCCAGATACCGCTTGGAGAGGGCGATGGATTTGAGGATATCCTCCCGGCTGTCCTCAAAGGCCTTGTCCTCCACCTCGATGACGGCGTCGCCGGAGTAGCGGATATCGTTGAGGGCGGAAATAAAGGCGGCCCAGTCCACATCCCCCAGTCCGGGGAGCTTGGGGGACATATAGTCCAGCGGGTAGGCCATCACGCCGCACTCGGCCAGCTTCTCGGGGTAGAGCTTGATATCCTTGAAATGGACGTGGAAAATGCGGTCCTTGAAGTCGTAGATGGTCTTCACATAGTCCATTTGCTGCCAGACGTAGTGGCTGGGGTCAAAGTTCAGCCCGAAGTTGGGGGAGGGGATGATGTCAAACAGCTTGCGGTAGAGGGCGGGGGAGCGCATAAGGTTCTGTCCGCCCGGCCACTGGTCCTCACCAAAGAGCATGGGGCAGTTCTCAATGGCCACCTTCACACCCTGCTCCTCCGCCAGCTTGATGATGGGGGGCCAGATCTCCTGAAAGAGCCGGAGGTTCTCCTCCTCCGATTTGGCCTGATCCCGGCCGATGAAGGTGCTCACCATGTTGACCCCCAGCTTGGCGGACGCCCGGATCAGGGCCTTCAGGTGGTCGATGGCGGCGGTCCGCTTGGCCGTGTCGGGGTCCATGGTGTTGGGGTAGTAGGCCAGGGAGGAGATGTGCATTCCCTTGCCGGCGATGTAGTCGGTCACATGTTTGGCGTAGGCGTCGTCCTCCAGCACCCGCTCCGCGTCGATGTGGGACACGCCGGCATACCGCCGCTCCGCCTTGCCGGCGGGCCAGCAGGCCACCTCCAGGCACTGGAATCCCAGCCCGGCGGCAATGTCGACGGCCTCCTCATAGGTCCAGCCGTCCAGAATAGCGGTCAGAAGACCGAATTGAAACATAGGAACACGCTCCTTTTCCCAAATTTTGTGCTTTCAGCCTAAAGGCAAATCGGAATTTTGTCAAGGGGAATCGGGAGATTCGTCAAAACAGAAAAATTCAGGGGCCAAATTTGCCGAAACAGACAAAAATAAAAAAGTACACAAAAGATATTTGACATTTCCGCGGTAAATCGTTATGATAGACATACAGGAAAAATGTAATGGATTACATTTTGCGTCCGGACAGGGGGTGGACACAGTGGTAACGATTGAACGGGTCGCCCAGCGGGCCGGGGTGTCGGTGGCCACGGTGTCCCGCACGCTGAACAACAGCCCCGCCGTGAAGCCGGCCACCGCCCAGCGGGTGCGCCAGGCCATCGAGGCGCTGGGCTATGTGCCCAACCAGTCGGCCCGGAACCTCCGGCGCAACGAGAGCCAGGTAATCCTGGCCCTGGCCCCCAACTTCTCCAACCCCTACTACTCCCGCATCCTCACCGGCATCGGTGACCGGGCCTGGGAGCTGGAATACAGCGTGCTGGTGTGCAACACCTTGGGCCACGCCAACAGCGAGCGGCGTTTCCTGAAGATGATGGAGAGCCACCAGGCCGACGGGGCAATCCTGCTGGGCTGCCACTGGGACTACAGCTGGCTGGCCCGGTTCGCCCAGCAGTCCCACATCGTCCAGTGCTGCGAGTACGTCCCCGACCTGGCCTGTCCCTCGGTGTCCATCGACAACTACGCCGCCACCCGGGAGATGGTGGCCTACCTCCAGAGACTGGGCCACCGGCGCATCGCCATGATCGGGGCGGACAACCAGTACATATCCACCCGCCTGCGGCGGCAGGGCTACCTGGACGCCATGGAGGAGCGGGGGCTGGCCGTCCGGGAGGACTGGTACCGGCTGGCCGACGCCGACTACTCCTTTGCCTCCGGCCAGGCGGCCGCCCAGGCCCTGCTGGCGGTATCCCCCAGGCCCACCGCCATCTTCTGCGTGTCGGACATTCTGGCCCTCAGCGTCATCGCGGCGGCCCAGGAACTGGGCCTGTCCGTCCCCGGGGAGCTGACTGTCACCGGTTTTGACGATTTGGACTACACCACCATGATGCACCCCCACCTGACCACCGTGGCCCAGCCCTGTCACGAGATGGGGCGGCAGAGCGTGGACCTGCTGCTGGACGGCCTTCTGGACCGGGAGGAGCCCTCGGAACAGCAGATTTTCCTGCCCTACCGCCTGATGGAACGGGAGTCGGCGGCGGCACCGGACATTACAGCGTAATTTTCAAGGAATTTGGAATAAAAGGAGCGGTTTTCATGTTAAATATCGGTATTTTAGGCTGCGGCAAGATATCCCAGGTCCGGCACATCCCGGAGTACATCGCCAACGAGAACGCCAATCTGGTCGGCCTTTTCGACCTGGACGCCCAGCGGTGTGCGGAGATCGCCGCCAAGTACGGCGTTAAGGCCTACGCCTCCGCCCAGGAGCTGCTGGACGACCCGGCCATTGATGCGGTTTCCGTCTGCGTGGCCAACTTCGCCCACGCTGATCTGACCATCCAGGCACTGAAGGCGGGCAAGCATGTGCTGTGCGAGAAGCCCATGGCCATCACCCTGGAGGAGTGCGAGAGCATGCTGGCCGAGGCGGAAAAAGCGGGCAAGCGGCTGCTTATCGGCCAGAACCAGCGGCTGGCCAAGGCCCACGAGAAGGCCAGAGAGCTGGTAGCGGCCGGGGAGATCGGCAAGGTAATCACCTTCCGCACCACCTTCGGCCACGCCGGCCCGGAGACCTGGTCCATCACCCCGGGGAAGAACACCTGGTTCTTCGACAAGAAGCGGGCCGCCATGGGGGCCATGGCCGACCTGGGCATCCACAAGACCGACATGCTGCGCTACATCCTGGGTCAGGACATCGTGCGCACCACCGCCCGGCTGCTCACCCTGGACAAGCGGGGGGCGGATGACCAGCTTATCGGGGTGGACGACAACGCCATCTGCATCTATGAGACCTCCGGCGGGGCCTTCGGCACCATGACCGCCAGCTGGACCTACTACGGCCGGGAGGACAACTCCACCATCCTCTACGGCACCAAGGGCATCATGCGCATCTACGACGACCCCGCCCACTCCATCGTGGTCATCCCCGGGGAGGGGGAGGTCAAATACTACGATCTGGAGAAAATCCAGACCAACGACGACCAGACGGCCTCCGGCGTGATTGACGAGTTTGTGGAGGCCATCGCCCAGGACCGGCCCAGCATGCTGGACGCCACCGACGTAATCAAGTCCATGAAGGCGGTCTTCGCCTCCATCCGCTCCTCGGAGGAGCGGCGGCCGGTGGACGTGGCCTTGTAACCTGCGTTAATAACCGCCCATGCGGTTGTTATAAAAATCTATGTTATTGGAGGAAGAACAATGAAAAAGATTCTGGCACTCGCGCTGGCCCTCTCCATGTCTCTGACACTGGCTGCCTGCGGCGGCGGCGACAGCGGCAAGAGCAGCGCCAACCCGGGCGGCTCCGGCTCCGGCCAGGGCAATGTCTCCGCCCCCGTCACCCCCAGCAATCAGGACGGCAAGAACACCGTCTACGTGCTGGGCCCCACCCCCGACCACGGCTGGACCGCTCAGGCCGGCACCTATGCCCAGGCCAAGTGTGAGGAGATCACCAAGGCCGGCCAGTACAAGGCCACTTACATCCCCGCCTCCTCCGGTGAGGAGCAGGTGGACCACTGCAACACCATCATCGCCAACGCCGACGCGGCTCTGGTTATCATGATGGCTCTGGACGACTCCGCCCAGGCCGGCCAGGAGGCCCTGTATGCCGAGGGCATCCCCTTCATCTCCTTCGACCGCATCATTGAGGCCACCGAGAAGTACGCCATCCTCAACGCCTCCGGCGACAACTGGCAGTGCGGCGCCGGCATCGCCTACTGGCTGCAGAAGAACGGTATGAAGCCCGGCGACACCGTGGTGGTGCTCCAGGGCGACAACGGCACCGTTTGCTCCCGCCGCCAGGAGGGCTTCGAGCAGTTCCTGAAGGGCGAGATCGAATATCAGGACAATCAGACCGGCAGCTACAAGACCACCGAGACCTGGACCCAGGACCAGCTGAACGCCGTCTTCAACGGCTACACCGTGGTCTGCAACTGGTCCGCCGACGGCGCCTATGAGTACATCGCCCAGAAGTTCGACGAGATCGTGGCCGCCGCCAAGGCCAACGGCAACAAGCTGTACATCTACTCCATGGACGACGAGATGACCTTCGGCGTGCTCAACTACCTGGAGGCCGGCGCCTCCGCCGCCACCCTGGCCGACCTGGAGGCCATGGACGTGTACATCTCCGCCATCGGCGGCATGCAGGAGCTCTACAACGTCATGGCTGGCAGCGACGACCAGTCCGAGCTGGCCAAGAAGTACTTTGACGACATGATGTCCATGTACTTCAGCCCCAAGATGATGCAGGACGTCATTGACACCGGCATGAAGTATCTGGAGGGCGACTGGAGCTACGAGGTCGGCTCCGGCGAGTATCAGCCCACCTGGATCGTGGACGCCGGCAACGTCAGCCAGTTCGAGGGCTTCCAGGGCCACTAAACCGAACATTCGCGAATAGAGCAAGCCAATGGAGCGGATGCGGGGTTCGCCCCGCATCCGCTCTCTTTCATCCGGGAACGCATCACGATGCGCCCGAAACGACGTCGCTCAAAAAGCGGGCGCTTCGTGAAGCGCCCCGACAAACTCAACGGGGAGAGTGCATATGACTATCCTTGAAATGAATCACGTTTCTAAAGCCTTTGGCGGCTCTCAGGCCCTGTCTGACATCCACCTTTCTGTGGAGGCGGGGGAAATCCACGCCCTTCTGGGCGAAAACGGGGCCGGCAAATCCACCCTGATGAACATTTTAACCGGCGTAATCCCGGCCGACGCCGGCACCATCACCTTCGACGGCAAGAGCTACCCCACCCCCACCATCCAGCAGATGGAGGCGGCGGGCATCGCCTTTGTCCACCAGGAGCTGAATGTAATCAACGACCTGACGGTGGCGGACAACATCTTCCTGTGCCGGGAGCTGACCAAGTTCGGCCTGCTGCGCCAGCGGGAGCAGGTGGCCCGGGCCCGGCAGCTATTTGACAACCTGGGTGTGGACATCGACCCCGCCGCCATGGTCTCCGAGCTGAAAACCAGCGAAAAGCAGCTGCTGGAGATCTGCCGCGCCCTCTATGTGGACGCGAAACTCCTGATTCTGGACGAGCCCACCACGGCCCTGTCCAACAACGAGATCGACCACCTGTTTGAAATCTTACGAAAACTGAAAGCACAGGGGAAATCCTTTATCTTCATTTCGCACAAGATGCCCGAGATTTTCGCCATCGCTGACCGGTATACGGTGTTGCGAAATGGGGAGTTCATTTCCTCCGGATATATAAAGGAGACAGACCCCCACTCCATCACCTCCGAGATGGTGGGCAGCCAGTATGTGGACGAGGACGTCTACCTCCCTCGAGCGCTGGGGGACACCATTCTGGAGCTGAAGGACTACACCGGTCAGGGCTTTACCGGCATCGACCTGGAGGTGAAAAAGGGAGAGGTGGTGGCCTTCACCGGCCTGGCCGGCTGCGGGGCCAGCGAGCTGATGCAGACCATGTTCGGCGCCCTTCCCGCCCAGAGCGGGACCATGCGGGTCAACGGCCGAAACCTGGAGGGCAGCATCGTCCGCTTTATGAAAAACGGCGTGGCCATGCTGGCCGCCAACCGGAAGGAAAATTCCGTGGTGCCCGACATGAGCATTATGGAAAACTTCTACCTGGCCGAGCACGAGCTGTCCGGTAAAAAGCCCTTTATCAGCAAAAAAACGGAGGACAGCCGCTACGCCGCCCAGAAGGAGAGCCTGCACATCAAGGCGGGGGACAGCTCCGACAGCATCCTGTCCCTGTCCGGCGGCAACCAGCAGAAGGTCTTCCTGGCCCGGTGGCTGAACATCGGGGCCGACGTGCTCCTGTTTGACAACCCCACCCAGGGGGTGGACGTGGGCGCCAAGGAGGAGATTTACCGGCTGATCCTGGGCTTTGCCGAGGCGGGCAAGACCGTTATCATCAACACCCTGGAGATTCCCGAGATTCAGAAGGTGGCCGACCGGTGCGTGGTGTTCTACGAGGGACGCATTGTGAAAATCTTCCCCCACGACCAGGTCAACGAGCGAGATGTTATGCTCTACTCCACCAACGCCGTGGAAACCAGTGAGGAGGCAAAATCATGAAAAACGAGAAAAAAGGACTTGGCGGAACCCTAGGAAAGGTGTGGTCCCAGTACAGCTTTATCTTTGTGCTGTTCATCATCATGATCGGCTACGCCTTCACCATCACCTCCAACGGCAACACCTTCAAGTGGAGCCACATCGCCGCCATTCTCTCCAGCCAGAACACCGTGATTGTGGGCACCATCGCCCTGGGCATGGCCTTCGTCATCATCACCGGCCAGATCGACCTGTCGGTGGGCTCCCAGCTGGTGCTGTGCACCGGCGTGACCATTATCGTCTTCAACACCACCAACTCCATTTTCCTCATGGCCCTGGCCGCCATCCTCACCGGCGCGGCCTGCGGGGCGGTGAATGGCCTGCTGGTGGGCTTCGGCAAAATGCCCCCCTTTGTGGTAACCCTGGGCACCATGCTTATCTACCGCTCCCTCACCCTGTCGGTGGTGCGGAAGATCGACCCGGCCATCAGCGGCTCCTCCTCCAGCCAGTTCGCCATGCTCAGCGACAACAGCAAGTATGAGTTCCTGCGCATGAGGTTCGGCACCGGCAAGCTGGCTCTGGGCGGCTTCTCCATCCCCTACATCACCTTTGTCTTCCTGATTATGGCCATCCTGTTTATCGTCATCTCCAAGAAGACCAAATACGGCAAGACCATCTACGCCGTGGGCTCCAACGAAAAGAGCGCCCGGCTGGCGGGTATCAACGTCACCTGGGTGAAGATTTCCGTCTTTATCCTCACCGGCATCTGCGTGGGTGTGGCCAGCATGCTCCAGGCCTGCAAAATCGGCAATGTCACCCCCGCCTCCTCGGGCGTCAGCTATGAGATGTACGCCATCGCCTCGGTGGTGCTGGCCGGCGTGAGCATGGCGGGCGGCAAGGGCAACATGGTGGGTGTCATCTTCGGCGCTCTGTCCTACACCACCATCAACTTCATCATCGTCTCCATCCCCGGCCTCAGCGTGGACATTCAGGACACCTTCCAGGGCCTGGTGCTCATCGTGGTCATCCTGGTCCAGACGGTAGGTCCGGTGATTAAGGAGAACCTTCAGCGGGCCCAAAAGCGCCGGCTGGCGGAGAAGGCGTAAGGGGGCGGGACCATGCTCACCATCGCCTATATTGGCTTCGGCGTCAGCGTGCGGGAGTACCATATCCCCTATGTGGAGGGCAGGGAGGATATCCGGGTGAAGTATGTCTTCCGCCGGGCGGAGGACGCCCCCCAGTTCGCGGAGTACGAGCCCTTCTACCCGGAGCTGACATTTACCAGCGACCTGGACCAGGTGCTGGGCGACCCGGACATTGACCTGGTGGTGGTCAACACCCCTGACCAATTCCATGTGCCCTACGCCACACAGATTTTAAACGCCGGCAAGCACGCCCTGGTGGAAAAGCCCTTTGCCCCCACGGTGGCCCAGGCCCGGGAGGTCTTTGCCCTGGCCCGGAAGAAGGGACTGGTGTGCATGCCCAACCAGAACCGCCGGTTTGACGCCGACTTTTTGGCCGTGAAAGAGGTGGTCCAAAGCGGCAAGCTGGGCCAGCTGGTGCGGCTGGAGAGCCACTACGACTACTTTAAGACCAACGGCTGGTATGACCACCTGGGCACCCTCTACAACCTGGCTGTCCACCAGATCGACCAGATCATCAGCCTGCTGGGGATGCCGGAGCGGACCCATTTTGATGTGCGCTCCGTCCACCACCCCGGCGTGGGGGACGACTACTACGACCTGGAGTTCTTCTACGGCAACTGCAAGGCCTCGGTAAACACCAGCATGTGCGTCCAGATCGACTACCCCCGCTTCACCCTCCACGGCACCAACGGCTCCTTTACTCTGCCCCCGGTGATTCACAACTCTGGGAAGGCCAAGGTGGTGGGGCGGCACAAAATCAGCACCGCCATGGCCCCGGAGGACCGGTGGGGCACCCTGGTCTACCGGGACGGAGAGGGCGCTCAGGTGACCGAGCGGGTCCCCGTGGGCTGCGCCCACTACGAACGCATCTATGACAGCCTCATCGACGCCATCCGGCACGGCGGCGGGAAGTGCGTCCGGGACGAGGAGGTCGTCCGGGTGCTGGAAATTCTGGAGGAGGCCACCGCAGTGGCCCGCTCCCACGGAGGGGAAGGGGCATGAAGGAAATTCGTCTGGGCACCGTCGGTTCCGGGGTGATTGTCCGCTCCATTCTGGACTGCGTGCAGCAGACCGAGGGGGTCCATCTGGAGGCGGTCTACTCCCGGACCGAGGACACCGGCCGGAGGCTGGCCGCCGACTACGGCGCGGCCCGGGTCTACACCGATATGGAGGCCTTCCTGGCCGATTCAGAGGTGGATGTGGTCTACATCGCCACCCCCAACCTGCTCCACTATGAACAGGTCAAGGGGGCCCTGCTGGCGGGCAAGCACGTGATCTGCGAAAAGCCCTTCTGCACCAGGGTGGACCAGGCCCGGGAGCTGCTGGAGCTGGCCATGGAGCGGCGGCTGTTCCTCATTGAGGCCGTCCCCACCCCCTTCCTGCCCAACTTCCCGGTGCTGAAGGAGCACCTGCCCAAGGTGGGCCCGGTGAAGCTGGTGCTGGGTAACTACACCCAGTACAGCGCCCGCTATGACAGGCTGCTGGCGGGGGAGACCCCCAACATCTTCAACCCCCAGCTGGCCGGCGGCTGCCTCATGGACATCAACTACTACAACGTCTACCTGACCGCCGCCCTGTTCGGCCCCCCGGACCGGGCGGAGTACTACCCCAACCGGTTTGCCAACGGGGTGGACACCTCGGGGGTGATGGTTCTGTCCTACCCCGGCTTCACCGCCTCCCTGGCCGGGGCCAAGGACGCCCGGGGCGCCAGCTTCTACCACATCCAGGGGGAGCGGGGCAGCCTGCGGGTGAGGGACGGCAGCAACGGCCTGGCGGAAATCCAGGTGGTCACGGAGGCGGGGGAGGAGACCTATAATCTCCAGCCCGACCCCAACCGCTGGCTCTACGAGGTCCGGGCCGTCACCGGCCTGATCCGCTCCGGCGACTGCGACACCGCCTACAGCCTGCTGCGGGACATCACCCTGCCCGCCGTGGAGGCGGTGGAGGGGGCCAGAACAAGGGCCGGACTGCGCTTCCCCGGCGATCCATAAACGAAAAACCTGCCTGGAGCCATAGGGCTCCAGGCAGATTTTTTTCCTATTTCAGCGTTACCTCCGGCATCAGCTCCTGCCCCACGATGCTCAGCACCCGGTCCATCTGGGCCACCTCCTCCGGGGTGAAGCGTTCCCGCACCCGGTTCATGACCTCCTGAATATAGGCGCTGCTCAGGTTGTAGTAGTCGTGGAACTTCTGGGTGGGCCGCAGGTGATACTCCCGCCGGTCGCTGGGGGACTGGACCTTCTCCACATACCCCTTTCGGATCAGGCTGTTCACCTTATAGGCGGCGTTGGGGGACGAGAGATTGGCGAAGGAGGCGAACTCGTTGATGGTGGGCTCGTCCAGCGCCCGGATGATCTCCATGCAGAAGGTCTCCACCGCCGTCAGGCTGGCCTCCCGGGTCTGGAACCGGGAGAAGACGGCCTGATAAAAATGCAGCTTGAATTTGGTATAGATCCGGTCAAAGCTATCCTCCAGCACCCGCTTCTCCCCCTTCCAATTCCGAATTGAGGCCATTATACCAGAGAACCCTCCGTTTCGCAAGAGGGACCGGGCCGGTCGGTGAGGGCAAAGGTGAGCTCCGCCTTGCAGGCCAGTTTGCCGTCCACCCGGGCCTCCGCCGTGCCGAAGCCCACAGGCCCCTTCCGGGCGGTGAGCTGGCAGGACAGCTCCAGCACGTCGCCGGGCCGGACCTGCTTCTTGAACCGGGCGTTTTTGATCCCGCCAAAGAGGGCCAGCTTACCTGCGCTCCCCTCCTCGGTGAGGATGGCCACCGCCCCTACCTGAGCCAGGGCCTCGATGATGAGCACCCCGGGCATCACCTTGAAGCCAGGGAAGTGGCCCTGGAAAAAGGGCTCGTTGGCGGTGACGCACTTGACCCCCTTTGCGCCCTCGCCGGGAATGCACTCGGTAATCCTGTCCACCAGCAGAAAGGGGTAGCGGTGAGGCAGGATGGCCTCGATCTGGTCGATGTTCAGCTCCATATCAGGAAACCTCCGTTGAATTTTGTAGGGCGGGACGACCCGGCCCGCCGTCTTTCCCAGCCTTATCTATGCCTGTTTGCGGCGCGCCGGGGTCGTCGCGCCCTACAGGCGTGCCTCCCACTTTTTCAGCACGACAGCCGCGTTGTGGCCCCCGAAGCCCAGGGAGTTGGACAGGGCGACCTTAATCTCCGCCGCCCGCCCCTGGTTGGGAACGATATCCAGGTCGCAGGCCGGGTCGGGCACCTGATAGCCGATGGTGGCAGGGACAAAGCCCTCCCCCAGGGCCAAGGCGGTAAAGATGGCTTCCACCGCCCCGGCGGCCCCCAGCAGGTGGCCCGTCATGGACTTGGTGGAGCTGACCATCAGCTTCCCGGCGTGGTCTCCGAACACTGTGTGAATGGCCGCCGTCTCGCTCTCGTCGTTCAGAGCGGTGGAGGTGCCGTGGGCGTTGATGTAGTCCACCGCCTGGGGGGCAATTCCCGCGTCGGCCAGGGCTTGCCCCATGCAGGCGGCCCCGCCCGCCCCACCGGGGGCGGGGGCGGTGATGTGGTGGGCGTCGCAGTTGGCGCCGTAGCCCACCACCTCGGCATAGATTTTGGCTCCCCGGGCCTGGGCGTGGCCCAGCTCCTCCAGCAGGAGGGCGCCCGCCCCCTCCCCCATGACAAAACCGGAGCGCTCCTTATCAAAGGGGATAGAGGCCCGCAGGGGGGCGCTCCCCTCATGGAGGGCCTTCATGGCGGTAAAGCCCCCCATAGCCAGCGGCGTGATGGCCGCCTCGCCGCCGCCGCAGAGCATCACCTCGGCGTAGCCGTCCCGGATGTGGCGGAAGGCGTCTCCCACAGCGTTGGTCCCTCCGGCGCAGGCGGTTACCACGCAGGAGCACATGCCCTTGAACCCATAGCGGATGGCCATATGCCCCGCCGCCATGTTGGAGATAATCATGGGGATCATGAAGGGAGAGACACTATCCCAGCCCCGCTCGCTCCCCCGCTGGTGGGCCTGGCCCACCGTCTCGAAGCCGCCGATGCCGCTGGAGAAGATGACGCCGCAGCGGTTCAGATTCTCCTTCTCCCGGTCCAGTCCGGCGTCGGACATACACTCGTCGGCGGCCGCCAGAGAGAGCTGGGTAAAGCGGTCCATCTTCTTGGTCTCCCGCTTTCCCAGCAGGGCGTCCAGGTCCAGATTTTTCACCTCGCCGGCCAGTTTTACCTTCATCTCAGAGGCGTCATAGCGGGTGATGGGCCCAATGCCGCACGTCCCCGCCTTCACGGCCGCCCAGCTGTCAGACACTGTATTCCCCACCGGGTTGACTGTGCCCATGCCGGTAATCACAACTCTGCGCTTTTCCATCTCTTTCACCTCATTAAACGGCCATGCCGCCGTCTACGCACAGCACCTGTCCGGTGATGTAGGCGCACTCCGGCCCGGCGAAGAAGGCCACCGCACGGGCTACCTCCTCGGGGGAGCCGGGGCGTCCCTTGGGAATGGTCCCCAGCATGGCCGCTTTGGCCTTCTCGGGCAGAACGGCAGTCATGTCGGTCTCGATAAAGCCGGGGGCCACAGCGTTGACGGTGATGTCCCGCCCGGCCAGCTCCTTGGCGGCCGCCTTCACCAGGCCGATCACCCCCGCCTTGCTGGCGGCGTAGGCGGTCTGGCCCGGATTGCCACGCAGGCCCACAACGCTGGACAGGCAGACGATCCGCCCGTACTTCTGGCGCAGCATCACCTTGGCTGCCGCCTTGGTGCAAAAGTAGGCCCCTTTCAGGTTGGTGTCCAGGGTCTGGGAAAAGTCCTCCTCTTTGGCGGTCATAAGCAGGCCGTCCCGGGCGATGCCGGCGTTATTCACCAGAATGTCCAGCCGGCCGAAGCGCTCCTTCACCGCCGCCACCAGGGCGTCGCAGGCGGCGGGGTCAGCCACGTCAGCCCGGAAGGCCTCCGCCTCCACGCCCAGCGCCCGGCATTGCTCCACCGTCTCCTCCGCCGCGGCGCTGTTGCCGGCGTAGTTGACCGCTACCGCCGCCCCCTGCCGGGCCAGCTCCAGACAGACAGCCCGGCCAATCCCCCGGCTGCCGCCGGTGACCAGGGCCACGTTTCCTTTTAAGCTCATGCCGTTACTCCTTTCAGGGCGGATACCACGCTGTGGAAGTCCGCCGCTGTGTCAATGTGGCAGGTCCTGATGCCGGGGGCGGTCTTTTTGAAGAAGCCGCTCAGGGCCTTTCCCGGACCGATCTCCACCACGGTATCCACGCCCTCCGCCTCCATGCGGCGGATGGTGTCCTCCCAGTAGACGGAGGACTGGACCTGCCGCTCCAGCAGGGCGGGGATATTGTCCCCCGCATCCATGGGGCCGCCCAGGCAGTTGAAATAGACGGGCAGGGCCATGGGCTGGAAGTCGATGGTCTTGAAGTGAGAAGCCAGAACATCCCCTGCGGGCTTCATCAGCCGGGTGTGGAAGGGGCCGCTCACCTTCAGGGGCATACAGCGCTTGGCGCCCAGCTCCTTCGCCAGCTCCCCGGCCTTGTCCACGGCGGCCTTCTCCCCGCCGATGACCAGCTGACCGGGACAGTTGTAGTTGCAGATCTGGACCACGCCCAGCTCCGCCGCCCCGTTGCAGGCCTGCTGAAGCTTCTCCCGGTCCAGGCCCAGCACGGCGGTCATGCCGCAGTCCAATCCGGCGGCGGCTTCCTCCATGGCCCGGCCCCGGAGGGCCACCGTGGAGATCACCGTCCCCCGGCTGAACACCCCGGCGGCATAGAGGGCGGAGTACTCCCCCAACGACAGGCCCGCCGCCAGCTGAGGGCGGATGCCCTCCTGATACAGCAGGTCGGTCACCCCCACGGCGAAGGCCGCCATACAGGGCTGGGTGTAGCGGGTCTGGGAGAGCTGTTCCTCCGGGCCCTCAAAGCACAGCTTTTTCAGGTCGAAATCCACCGGGGCGTGGTCAAACACCTGGGCAAACAGGGTGAATTCCTGGTAAAAATCCTTTCCCATGCCCACGTGCTGGCTGCCCTGTCCGGCGTATACAAAGGCTAATTTCATGTTAAACCTCCTCCGCCAGGCGGCGGACCGTATCCTGACAGCTGGAGCACATCTCCTCCAGAATGGTCCGCAGGGGGCGAATCTCGTGGAGCAGTCCGGCATTCTGGCCGCACATGAGGGAGCCGGTTTTCACGTCGCCGTCGAAGACCGCCCGGCGCAGGGAGCCCAGGGTGAACTTCTCCAGCTCCATCCGCTCGGCCCCCGCCCGCTCCAGCTTTAAATACTCCCGGGACATCTGGTTTTTCAGAATCCGCACCGGGGCGTTCACCGACCGGCCGGTGACGGTGGTGTCGCTGTCCTTGGCCTTTAAGATGGCCTGCTTGTAGTTGTCATGGATGGGGCACTCCTCGCTCACCAGCAGGCAGGTGCCCACCTGCACCCCGCAGGCCCCCAGGGCGAGGGCGGCGGCCAGCTGTTTTCCGCTGGCAATGCCGCCGGCGGCAATCACTGGCAGGTCGGTGACCTCACACACCTGGGGCACCAGGGCCATGGTGGTCAGCTCGCCCACGTGGCCGCCGGACTCGGTGCCCTCGGCGATAAAGCCGTCCACCCCCAGGGGCTCCAGGCGGCGGACCAGGGTGGTGGCCGGGACCACGGGGAAGACCTTGACCCCCGCCTCCTTCCAGGCGGGGACGAACTGGCTGGGCACCCCCGCCCCGGTGGTGACCACCTTCACGCCCTCCTCAATGACCACCTGGGCCATCTCGGAGGCGGCGGGGTTCATCAGCATGATGTTCACGCCGAAGGGCTTGGCGGTGAGGGATTTACAGGTGCGGATGTGCTCCCGCAGGGTGTCCGCGTTCATCCCCCCCGCGCCGATGAGGCCCAGGGCTCCGGCGTTGGACACGGCGGCGGCAAATTCGCCGGTGGCGATGTTAGCCATGCCGCCCTGGATAATGGGGAACTCGGTCCCCAGGATTTCGTTGAGTTTCATATTACCTCTCCTTGTCTGCTCTCCCGTCCCCCCGCAGGGACAAAGCTCCTTTTGAAAGGAGCTGTCAGCCGAAGGCTGACTGAGGATTGCGTTTTGCGAAGCAAAACATACGAAGTAAACCCAAGTTTGCAAAATCTTATTTGCTTCGCACATTTTGGCTTGGCCAAAATACAATCCTCCGCCCCAGTGTGCCCACTGGGGCACCTCCTTTCAAAAGGAGGCTTGCCCTGCGGGGGACGAGGGCTTTACCACCGCAGCAGCGCTCCGGCCCAGGTGAGCCCGCCGCCGAAGCCCACAGTGACAATCCGCATCCCGGGCCGCAGGGCTCCCGCCTCGGTCAGCTCGTCCAGGGCGATGGGGATACTGGCGGCGGAGGTGTTGCCGTAGCGGTCCATGTTTTTGAAAAACAGCCCCTCCCGGGCCCCCAGCCGCTTGGCTACAAAGTCGATGATCCGGGCGTTGGCCTGGTGGCAGACCACCAGGTCCAGGTCATTGACGCTGGCCAGGCCCTCCGCCGTCAGAAGCTGGCGGATGGACTTCTCCACCACCTCCACCGCAAAGCGGAACACCGCCTTGCCGTCCATATGGATGGCGGAGGGGACGGGCCCCGGCCCCTGGACCCGAATGCTCTCAGGGTCCCCCCGGGAGCCGAAGACGGTGTGCCAGGTGCGCTCCTCCTCCCGGCGGACCACCGCCGCCCCGGCCCCGTCTCCGAAAAGGACGCAGGTGTTGCGGTCGGTGTGGTCCATCACCCGGCTGATGACCTCCGCCCCCACCACCAGGGCGCAGGGCCGGGGGGCGTCGGACAACAGGGCGTGGGCGGTTTTCAGGCCGTAGAGAAAGCCGGCACAGGCGGCGTTCAGGTCGAAGCAGAGGGTGTCCTCCTCCAGCCCCAGCGCCCGCTGGAGCAGACAGGCGGTGGAGGGGCTGGCGTGGTCGGGGGTGAAGGTGCCCACCAGACACCCCCCCACGTCCGCCGCCGTAATTCCCGCCCGGTCCATGGCCTGGCGGGCGGCGGAGAGGGCCAGGTCCAGGCCGGTCTCTCCGGTGCAAAAATGGCGGCTGTGGATGCCGGTGCGGCTGAACACCCACTGGTCGTTGGTGTCCACCGTTTTGCTCAAATCCTCGTTGGTCACCACCCGCTCCGGCAGACACCGGCCGGTGGCTAAGATTCGGGGTGCGCTCATGGCTCCTCCCTCCCCGCCGGGGCCAGGTTCTGGCCCATAACGCGGAACATATCATATCTCTGTCTGGCCAGGGCGGGGCCCTTCAGCTTATCCAGGGCGGCCAGCTCGTGGGTCAGGGCGGCGTCCACCGTGCGGAAGGCGGCCTGCCAGTCGGTGTGGGCGCCCTCCTCAGGCTCTCGCAGGACGCCCTGAACGATGCCGCCCCGGCGCAGGTCCTGGGCGGTGAGCTTCATCACGCCGCAGGCCTCGCCGGCCCGGCTGGAGTCCTTCCACAAAATGGATGCGAAGCCCTCAGGGGACAAAACGGAGTACACCGCGTGCTCCAGCATGAGCACCCTGTTGGCCACGGCCAGAGCCAGGGCTCCGCCACTGCCTCCCTCGCCGGTAATCACTGAGATAATGGGCACCTCCAGGGCGCTCATCAGGGCCAGGCACTGGGCGATGGCCTCCCCCTGGCCCCGCTCCTCCGCCTCCCGGCCGGGGTAGGCCCCCGGGGTGTCCACGAAGGTGATGATGGGCCGGCCGAACTTTTCCGCCTGGCGCATCAGCCGCTGGGCCTTGCGGTAGCCCTCGGGGGAGGGCATGCCAAAGTTGCAGGTGAGATTCTCCTCCAGGTTTTTCCCCTTCCGGTGACCAATCACCGTGACAGGCCGGCCGTGGAACCGGGCGATGCCCCCTAAAATACTGCCGTCCTCGCCGCAGAGGCGGTCCCCCCGCTGCTCAAAGAAGTCGGTAAACAGGGCGTCGATAAAGTCCGCCGTGCCCGGACGCTCCGGGTGGCGGGCAAGTTTCACTTTTTCCTCCGGGCTGTAGCGGCTCATGGGCGTCCTCCCTTCTCATGGAGGGCCAGCAGCTGGGACAGGACGGCCCGCCACTCACTCCGGGGGACAATCCGGTCCAGAAAGCCGTGGTCCAGCAGGTACTCAGCGCGCTGGAAGCCCTCGGGCAGCTGTTCCTTGATGGTCTGCTCGATGACCCGAGGCCCGGCAAAGCCGATGAGGGCCCCGGGCTCGGCCAGCATGATGTCCCCCAGGGAGGCAAAACTGGCCGTCACCCCGCCGGTGGTGGGGTGGGTAAGGCAGGAGATGTACAGCCCGCCCCCGCTCTGGAACCGCTGGACGGCGGCGGCGGTTTTGGCCATCTGCATCAGGGAAAAAATTCCCTCCTGCATCCGGGCCCCGCCGCTGGCGGAAAAAATAATCAGGGGCAGCTTTTTCCGGGCGGCGTACTCGGCGGCGCGGGTAATTTTCTCACCCACCGCCGTGCCCATGCTGCCCATGAGAAAGCGGCTGTCCAGCACGGCGAAGACCGCCCGGCGGCCGTCAATTTTGCCCAGGGCGGACACCGCGGCGTCCTTCAGGCCGGTGGACTGCTCCAGCTCAGACAGCTTGGCCGGATAGCCGGGGAAGGCCAGGGGGTCGGCGGGGGACAGCTTTTCCTCCAGCTCCTGAAAGGAGCCGGGGTCCAGAATGTTGGACAGCCGGTAGTAGGCCCCGATGGGGGCGTGGAAGCCGCACCTGGGGCAGACCTGCAAATTGCGGTCCCACTCCAGCTGGGGGCTCTCCTCCCCGCAGGCGGAGCACCCGGTCCGCCGGGAGGAGGTGATTTTCCCCTCCCGCATGGCCCGGTAGGTGAGCAGCCTGTCCCGGCGGCGGGAAAATGTTTGATTCACGGTTTTTCATCTCCATCCATCAGGCGGTCACAGGTCCGGGCCAGCTCCAGCAGGCGCTCCAGATTTTTGTCCAGAAAGCCGGTGTCGTACCGGCCCCGGACAAACTCCGGGTTGTGCATAATCAGGTGGGCCAGGGGGGCGTTGGTGGGGTAGCCCTCCACAATCAGCTCCTCCAGGGCCCGGCGCATCCGGCGGACGGCCTCCAGCCGGGTGGAGCCGTGGGCCAGCACCTTGGCCACCAGGGAGTCGTAGTAGGGGGGCACCTCGTAGCCGGTGTAGAGGGCGGTGTCCACCCGCACCCCCGGTCCGCCGGGTAGGTGCAAAAACGTGGTGGTTCCCGGACAGGGCACAAACTCCCGCTCCGGGTCCTCGGCGTTGATGCGGCACTCGATGGCGTGGCCGATCACCTGAACATCCTCCTGGGCGAAGGACAGGGGCAGGCCGGAGGCCACCCGGAGCTGTTCCTTCACCAGGTCGATGCCGGTGACCAGCTCGGTGACCGGGTGCTCCACCTGGATGCGGGTGTTCATCTCGATAAAGTAGAACTGTCCCTCCGGGGACAGGACGAACTCCACCGTCCCCGCGCCCACGTAGCCCGCCGCCTTGGCGGCGGCCACGGCGGCCCGGCCCATCTCCTCCCGCAGCTGGGGAGTGAGGGCTTTGGAGGGGGACTCCTCCACCAGCTTCTGCCGGCGGCGCTGGATGGAACAATCCCGCTCCCCCAGGTGGACCACGTGGCCCTGGGTATCCGCCATAATCTGGAACTCAATGTGCCGGGGGTTGACCACCAGCTTCTCCAGATAGAGCTCTCCATCGCCGAAGCAGGCCACCGCCTCGGCCCGGGCCTCCTGAAAGGCCCGGTCGATGTCCTCCGGGCCGGCGGCCTGGCGCATTCCCCGGCCGCCCCCTCCGGCTGAGGCCTTCAGCAGCACGGGGTAGCCCACCTCCTCCGCCAGCTTTTTCGCCTGGCGGACGTTTTTCAGGGCTCCGTCTGAACCGGGCACCACCGGCACCCCGGCGTTCCGGGCCAGGGTCCGGGCGGCGGACTTGCTGCCCAGCTGACGGATCACATCGCCGCTGGGGCCGATGTACTTCAGCCCCGTCTGGACGCACCGGTCGGCAAAGTCGGGATTTTCCGACAGAAAGCCGTAGCCGGGGTGGAGGGCATCGCAGTGGGTGGCCACGGCGGCGGAGAGGATGGCGTCCTGGTTCAGATAGCTGTCCGCCGCCCTGGCCGGGCCGATGCACAGGGATTGGGTGGCCAGCTGGGCGGCCAGGGAGCTCTCGTCGGCCTCGGAATACACCGCCACCGTCTCAATGTCCAGCTCCCGGCAGGCCCGGATAATCCGCAGGGCAATCTCCCCCCGGTTGGCGATCAACACACGCTTCAGCATGGCCTCACACCCTCCGGATGCGGAACAGGGGGGCGCCAACCCCCACCGCCTCGCCGTCCCGGGCCAGGACCTCCTCCACCACGCAATTTGCGGGGGCGGGGACCTCGCTCATCATCTTCATGGCCTCGATGAGACAGAGGGTGTCCCCCTTCTTCACCTGAGCCCCGGCGGTGACATAGGGGGGCTCCTCCGGGGCGGGGGCGGCGTAGAACACCCCCACCAGAGGGGCGGCCACCACCTCGCCCTGCTCCCCGGCCTGGACCGGGGAGACCGGGGCGGCGGCGGGCGCCGCGGCCGGAAGCTGGGACACGGTCCCCTCCCGGCGCAGGGCCACCCGCTCCCCCTCGCGCTCCCACTCCAGAGCCGTCAGGCCGGAGGCGGCAAAGCGGTCCATCAGGCTGTATAACTCCTGTAATTCCATAGGCAGCCTCCTGGCGGGTTACGCCTGCTTGCTCTTGATGTAGTCCAGAATATCCTGCACGGTGTGGATTTTCTCCAGGTCCTCGTCGGCAATGCCGGCCCCCAACTTCTCCTGGAGGGACATGGACAGCTCCACAATCTCCAGGGAGTCGGCCTCCAGGTCCTCAATGAGGTTGGTCTCGGGCTTCACGTCGGCGGCGTCGCAGCTCAGGGTCTCCACAATAATGTCGCGCACATTCTCAAAGGTAATTTCCATATTCAGTTACCTGCCTTTCAAAATTTCAAGTATTTTATCTAAAAAATTTTAACTAAAATACTTGAACCTTATTATAGCCCCCGCCCCCCGAATGTCAAGGAGAATTTTTCCTGGGGATGTTTTTCTCAGATTCTCACAAAGCCCGTCCCGCCTTTTCCTCTGTTTTCCTGTATTTCACCGGAGAAGGCCCGGGCGCGGACGAAAATCCCCGTCCCCCGCAGGGTAAGCCTTCCACCCTCAGGGGGGAAGGTGCCCCAGTGCGCACACTGGGGCGGATGAGGGGGCGGTTAGGGCTGCTGTCCTTTACGACAAGGGGCGGAAACCTGCCGCGCACCCTCATCCGTCACGGCCTTCGGCCGTGCCACCTTCCCCCTGGAAGGGGGAAGGCTTTTGGTGCATCCCTGAGCCCCCCTCACCCGGCTTCGCCGGGAGCTCCCCCACAAGGGGGGAGCCAGGGGAGGCAAGGGCAGAGCCCTTGCCCTACATGACGTACCCGGGAGTGTGCAACGATAAGGTTCCCCCACAAAAATCCATTTACAGGCTCAGACAATGTTAAAACAGGCTACGGCGGCTGACACAACATTTCAAATTAAAAAAGCAACGGATGATCCGTTGCTTTTTCGTTCATGGGTTATTCCGTTGGTGTGCTCTCTCCCCGGGGCCTGCCGGAGGGACCGGGGATGGGCTTGAATACCGGCTCGGGGTCCATGGGTTCTTTGGTGCCCACACAGCGGTTGATGGGGGTGCCCAGCAGGTGGAATTTCTCCTCATAGTCGGTCATAACCCCCCGGATGCCCTCCCGGTGGAGGTCCCGGGTCACCTCCGACAGGGCGTAGCCCGCCTTGGGGAACTGGAACAGGGACCACTCAAACAGGTCGTGGTTGTCGCTCTTGAAGTGAATCTGCCCCCCATCCCCCAGGATGCCCCGGTAGAGCACCAGGAACTGCTCGTGGGTCAGCCGCCGCCGGGCGTGCTTCACCCCGGGCCAGGGGTCGCAGAAGTTGATATAGAGCAGGTCCACCTCCCTGGGGGCGAAGTAGTCCCGGAGCAGGGCCGCGTCCCCGTCGATAAAAAAGATGTTGGTCAGGCCCTTGGCCTGGCACCGCTCCATGGCTACGATCATGGCGTCGGGCACCCGCTCCAGAGCGATGTACAGCACGTCGGGGTTCTGCTCCGCCGTCTCGGCGGAGAAGCGCCCCTTGCCGCAGCCGATCTCCAGCCGGACCTCCCGGGCGGCGGGAAACAGCTCCCGCCAGTGCCCCCGCATGGCCGCCGGGTCGGAGACCAGCATCCCCGCGCACCGCTCCATCCGAATTGACAGATTTGGTTTTTTTCTCATTCTCATGGTTTGCCACCTCTTTGGTTGATTACAAAAATATCTTAACATATTGCAGGGAATACTTGCAATCGTTTTTGAAATATATTATACTGTTCAAAGGTGCCGCGGCGGAGGGCCGGCCCCGCCGTCCGGGGAACGCCGGCAAAAGCTGAATATCGGGGTGTTGCGCAGCTGGTAGCGCGCCTGCTTTGGGAGCAGGAGGCCCGGGGTTCGAGTCCCCGCACTCCGACCACGTCGGAGCAAGCGATATGAAGCTTGCTCCGACCTTTTTTCAAAAGTCGGGACCGCTTCAAAGGGGCGGTCCGTCGAAAAAGGATATTTCCCGAGGTGTTTTTCATGAATGTTTTCATCAACTTCTGTCTCCGGGGCGGAGACCCCCAGGCTCCGGAGGTCCGGCAGCGGTGCGGGGTGCTGTCGGGCGGGATTGGTGTGGGCCTGAACCTGCTGCTCTTTCTGGCCAAGCTGCTGGCGGGCATTCTCACCGCCTCCATCGCCGTCACCGCCGACGCATTCAACAACCTGTCAGATGCCGCCTCCTCCATTGTAACCCTGGTGGGCTTCCGGCTGGCGGGGCGGGCGGCCGACGAGGAACACCCCTTCGGCCACGGCCGCATGGAGTATCTGGCCGGGCTGGCGGTGTCCATGCTCATCCTGCTGGTGGGGGTGGAGCTGGGCAAGTCCTCCCTGGAGAAGATCCTCCACCCGGAGCCGGTGGTCTTCTCCGCCCTGTCGGCGGGGATTCTGGCTGTCTCCGTCGGGGTGAAGCTGTGGATGTTCTTCTTCAACCGGGGGCTGTCCAAAGCCATCCAGTCCGCCGCCCTGTCCGCCACCGCCGCCGACTCCCTGTCTGACGCGGTGGCCACCACCACCCTGCTGCTGGGCCTGCTGGCCGGGCACTTCTTCCGCCTCCCCCTGGATGGCTGGCTGGGCCTGGCGGTGGCCCTGTTCATCCTGCGGGCGGGTTGGGGGGCGGCCAAGGACACCATCGACCCCCTGCTGGGCCGGCCCATGGACCGGGCGCTGGCCGCCGACATAGACCGCATCGTGCTGGGCCACGACTACATCCTGGGTATCCACGACCTGGTCTACCACGACTACGGCCCCGGCCGGGCCATGATGTCCCTCCACGCCGAGGTGCCCGCCGACGGCGATTTTCTGGAGATTCACGACGTCATCGACCACATCGAGCGGGAGTTGAAGGCCAGGCACCACATCGAGACCTCCATCCACATGGACCCGGTGGTGCGGGACGGGCGTACCGAGGCCCTCCGCCAGCAGGTGGCCGAGCTGGCCCGGCAGCTGGACCCGGACCTCTCCATCCACGACTTCCGCATCACCGCCGGCCCCATCCACACCAACATCCTGTTTGATGTGGTGGTGCCCTACGGCTTCCGCCTGTCCGACGGGGAGGTGCGCGGGGAGCTGTCCAGCCGGGTAAAGGAGCTGTCCGACCGGTATTTTGCGGTGATCCAGGTGGACCACTCCTATGTGGAGAAACAAAAAATGCCGTAATTTACAGATTATTCACCCAAGCTTTCTTTTTTGCGCTATAATAGAGAGGATACTATATAGGGTAACGCCGTACAGGGCGCGACGGACCCGGCGCGCCGAGTCGTCGCGCCCTGCCAATATGCGTTCACAGGAAAACGAGGTGCCGTTTTATGCCAAAAAAGGTTCTGATTGTCGAGGACGACGCCAACATCGCTGAGCTGCTCCACCTCTATCTGGAGAAGGAGGGCTTCGAGACCCAGGTGGCCAAGGACGGGGGCAAGGGGGTGGAGCTGTTCCGCTCCTTCCAGCCCGACCTGGTGCTGCTGGACCTGATGCTGCCTATTATGGACGGCTGGTCGGTGCTGCGGAAGATTCGGGAGGGGGACCAGACCCCGGTTATCATGCTCACTGCCAAGGGGGAGACTGAGGACAAGGTGTCCGGACTGGAGCAGGGGGCGGATGACTACATCGTCAAGCCCTTCGAGATGAAGGAGGTGCTGGCCCGCATCCACGCCGTCCTGCGCCGCTCCGGCGTGGAGGAGGAGTCGGGGGAGAAAAAGCTGTCCTTCAACAAGCTAGTGATTAACCTGGACTCCTACGAGCTTCTGGTGGACGGCCAGCGGGTGGACACCCCGCCCAAGGAGCTGGAGCTGCTGTTTCACCTGGCCTCCTCCCCCAACCGGGTGTTTACCCGGAACCAGCTCCTTGACGAGGTGTGGGGCTTCGACTACTTTGGCGACAGCCGCACGGTGGACGTACACATCAAGCGCCTGCGGGAGAAGCTGGAGGGCGTCAGCGACCAGTGGCGGCTGAAAACCGTATGGGGCGTGGGCTATAAATTCGAGCTGGGAACGGCGGGGTAACTATGCGCTCTTTATATCGGCGTCAACTGACTATGATGGTGAGCATTATGCTGCTCTCCTTCACCCTATTGGCCGGAGCCTTTATGCTGCTGTCCTACCGGTATATCATCGGGGAGACCCGGGACTCGGTGATCCGCAACGCAGGGTATATTTCCAGCTTTACCGCCACCTATTACCGGCGCTACCTCACCCTGGACGTGCAGGACGAGTTCTACAGCAGCTACATGGCCTCCATCGCCATGATCTCCAACTCCCACATCATTGTGGCCGACAGCACGGGAAAAATCCTCTTTTCCACCGACGGCCGGCAGTTCTACGCCCAGGAGGGCCAGCTCCCCGAGGACATCGTCACCCAGGTGATGGACGAAAACGTGGGGGCCTACAACGGCATGACTAGTCTGGGAGGGCTCTACCCCGAGCGGCGGTACACCTCCGCCCTCCCCGTTACTAACCAGATCGGTCCCCTGGTGGTCACCCAGGGGATGGTGCTGGTGGCGGCCAGCGCCTCCAACCTGAACGCCATGTGGTCCTCCACCGCCACCATCTTCTTTTTCTCCGCCGTGGTGGTGTTCCTGATTTCGGTCATCGCCAGCACCCTCACCTCCGCCTATCAGACCCGGCCCCTCAACGAGATGGCCGAGGCGGCCCGGAAGTTCGGCCAGGGGGAGTTTGACATCCGGGTCACCGGCTATGAGGACCGGTGCGACGAGGTCAGCGACTTGGCCGAGGCCTTCAACTCCATGGCCAACTCTCTGGAGAAGGTGGAGAGCCAGCGGGCGGAGTTTATCGCCAACGTCTCCCATGAGCTGAAGACCCCCATGACCACCATCGCCGGCTTTGCCGAGGGGATCTTAGACGGCACCATCCCCCCGGAGCGGGAGCGGGAGTCGCTGGAGATCGTGGTGTCGGAGACCCGGCGGCTCAGCCGGCTGGTGCGGCGGATGCTGGACCTGAGCCGGCTCAACGCCCTGGCCGAGAGCACCGTTACCGCCCAGGAGACCTTCGACCTTACGGAGGTCATGTCCCGGGTGCTCATCAGCCTGGAGACCAAGATCACTGACCGGCAGCTGGATGTGGACGTGCAGATGCCCGAGGACAAGCTGATGGTGTGGGGGGAGCCGGACTCCATCACCCAGGTGTGCTACAACCTGCTGGACAACGCAGCCAAATTCGCCGCCCCCGGCACCGCCATCTCGGTGCAGATTATCAAAAAAGACGGCAAGGCCCACACCACCATCCGCAACCTGGGGGCCACCATCCCCCCGGACGAGCTGCCCCTGCTATTTGAGCGGTTCCACAAGGCGGACTACTCCCGCTCCATGGACCGGGAGGGCGTGGGGCTGGGCCTGTATATTGTAAAGACCATCCTGGGCAACCTAAAGGAGAACATCACCGTCACCAGCGAGGACGGTGTGACCCAGTTCCACTTTACCCTGACCCTGGCGTGAGAACAAATGCCTCCCTCCTTGAGGGAGGCGGCACGGCAAAGCCGTGACGGAGGGAGTACGCAAATTGGGAAACTCCCTCAGTCAGCCCTACGGCTGACAGCTCCCTCAAAGAGGGAGCCGTTTAAAATGGGAGGTGCCGCGATGAACGATCATAACGACGGCCTGTGGCAGGGCGGCTCCTGGGAGCGGTCCGACTGCCCGCTGCCCGAGCTCCCCGCCGTCCACATACCGGAGGGGCCGGTCCGCCCCGCCCGGAAAAGGCCGCGCCCCCGGCGCAGGCGGTGGAAGTGGCCCTGGTTTGCGGGGCTGCTGTCCCTCATTGTGGTGCTCTGCCTGTCCGCCGCCCTGCTGGAGCGGTATTTTATGGGGCAGGCCATCCTGCGCCACTGGGACCGGGACGGCATGCCCTCCGTCGGCGAGGAGCAGCCCCAGGATGAAAAGCTGGACGACACGCCCCCCGCCATCCCCCAGGCCGAGACCGGCACCGGGGTGACGGTGGAGCTCCAGCCCGCCCAGGGCGCGGTTCTGCCCTACACCCAGATCTACGACCGGGCCATCCTCTCCGCCGTGTCCATCCAGGCCTCCACCGGCCGGGGGTACGGCTCCGCCGGCAGCGGCGTGGTGCTCACCGAGGACGGCTATATCATCACCAACGCCCATGTGGTGGCCGGGGCCCGGGAGGTAAAGGTCATGTTCCATGACAACCGCACCCTGCCCGCCAGCCTGGTGGGCTTCCACGCGGTGGAGGACCTGGCCGTGCTGAAGGTGGAGGCCAGCGGCCTGACCCCCGCCCAGTTCGGGGACTCCAGCGTGCTGCACATCGGTGAGCCGGTGGCCGCCCTGGGAGACTCCCTGGGCTACCGGGCCACCTTTACCGACGGCATCGTCTCCTCCCTGGACCGGGAGGTGGAGGTTGAGGGGGTCACCATGAGCCTGATTCAGACCACCGCCGCCATCAACTACGGCAACTCCGGCGGGCCCCTGCTGAACCGGTACGGCCAGGTGGTGGGCATCAACACCATTAAAATTGTCACCGAGGACGGCTCCGCCGAGGGCCTGGGCTTCGCCATCCCCTCCCGGCGGGTGAAGTATGTGGCGGACCACCTCATTGCCGGCGAGGAGATCAAAACCGGAAGATTCGGCTTCAGCGTGAACCGGATCCCCGTGGTGGGGGGCGGCCTGGAGCTGCTGATTGTGGAGGAGGACAGCGACGCCTGGGCTAAGGGCCTGCGGGCGGGGGACATCCTGCTGGAGGCCGACGGCGCGCCCATCACCGGCTTCGAGGACCTGACCCGCCTCAAGCTGGGCCTGGGCCCCGGCGACGGGGTGACCTTCCTCTGCGAACGGGACGGGGAGCAGTTTACTGTGGAAGTGGAGCTGATTGAGGCATGATAAACACCACACTGTGCTACATCCGGCGGGGAGAGGAATATCTGATGCTCCACCGGGTGAAAAAGGAAAACGATTTGAACAAGGACAAGTGGATCGGCATTGGGGGCAAGTTTCTGGACAAGGAGAGCCCCGAGGACTGCCTGCTCCGGGAGGTGGAGGAGGAGACCGGGCTGGTCCTCACCGACTACCGCTACCGGGGGGTGGTCACCTTCATCTCCGACCGGTGGCCCACCGAGTATATGCACCTGTTCACCGCCGACGGCTTTACAGGTGAGCTGAAGGACTGCGACGAGGGGGTGCTGGAGTGGCTCCCCCGGGACCAGCTGCTGAACATCCCCCACTGGGAGGGGGACGCCATTTTCCTGGACCTGATCTGGAGGGATGCCCCCTTTTTCTCCCTGAAGGTCTGCTACCAGGGGGACCGGCTGGCGGAGGCCGTCCTCAACGGGAAGGTCCTCACCCCCACGTGATACAGAAAGGAGCTTGACAACATGAGACCGGAATACGCCAACGCCTTTGGCCTGCGCAAGGTGTCGGACAAGGAGGGCCAGCTGCTGGAGGTGACCCTGGATATCTCCTACAAGTATATGGAAAACGCTATCACGATCAACGCCCAGGGGGGCATCGAGAACGTGGCCACCCCCGCCGCCGACACGGTGGCCTCTATCGTGATGAACCGGCAGAGCGCCATCTCCCTGCGCAACCTGCTCATCCAGACCCTGGGAGCGGAATAAGTAAACACGGCCTCCGGCTGCTTGCCGGAGGCCGTGCTTCTTATCCCTGGGTGTAGCTTGTGGCCTTGGTGAGGTTCATGTCCTTCAGGGTCAGGTCCCGGTCGTAGGGGTTAATGAGACGGTTCACCGTCTCCAGCGTCCCCTCGGGGTCCAGCTCAAAGCACCAGGTGTAGCCCCGGAACACCCCGTCCCCCCGGCCAGGGAGGGTGGCCGTCTCCACGGCGGCGGAGGGGTCCAGGTTGATGGCTTGGCTGGCGAAGTACATCATGTTGTCCAGAGTCAGGTCGGTGGATACGTTTTTGTTGAAAATTTCCACAAAGCCGTTGACCTTGGTGAGGCTGTCCCAGGACAGCACCTTTTTGGCCAGGGCGATGAGCAGCTTCTGCTGGGTCTGGGTGCGGCCCACGTCGGAGTAGCCGCTGCCGTCGTTGTTTTTCCGAAACCGGGCCACCTCCATGGCCTGCTGGCCGCTCAGCTTCCGCTGGCCCTCCTTATAGTGGATGCTCAGGTCCTGAATGGGGTCGTCGTAGTCCATGTCGCAGGGGACATAGAAGTCGATGCCCCCCAGATAGTCCACCAGGGTGATAAAGCCCTTGATGTTCACTTTGATGTAACCGTCGATGGGGATGCCCAGCATCTGAGAGATATCCTCCACCCGCTGCTCCACGCCCCCCTTGCCGTAGACCAGCTTGGGGTGGTGTCCGCTCCCCCGGTCAATGAGGGAGTCCCGGGGGATGGAGACTACCCCCACGGTCTGTTTCTCGGTGTCGTAGCACATTACCATCATGGTGTCGGTGCGGGTGCCGTCCTTGTCGGTGGCGGCCAGGAGGATGGTGTAGACATTCTTACGGCGGTTCAGCGCCATGGGGTCCTCCGGCTTTGCCGCGCCGGAACTGCCCGCGCTGGCGCCGGGAATCACGGGGGCCTGCGTCCCGCCTTGGGGCGGCTGGGGGAGCTGCTTCTGCTCCGGCGCCTTGACCATCAGGGAGAAGCCGATGTAGCCCGCCACAATGAGGGCGGAAAGGACCACCAGCCCCTTGTAAAATCCCATGGCCACCGACGCCGCCCCGCCCCGCCTGTTGTGCTTGCGGGGGGCCGGAGCCCGTCTGGACGGAGCCTGCCTGGCGGCGGTGCGGCGGGGTGGAGGCTGGTCACGGCCATCCCGCCGCCCCCGGTGTAGGTTCATATATCTTTCTTCCAAAGGGGGTCCCTCCTGGATTGTTATCGCTTCACAGTATACTCGGTTCGACCCGCTTCGGCAAGGGCTGGGTTTATCAATTCATAAAAAATTAAGATTTGATTTTGGAATCCCGCCATGTCTTTTGTGGTGTTTTTATGTGCTGTACCCCAGGCTGAACAATGGTTTTTATACTGATATCTACTGTATATCCAGCCTGTGTCATACCGAATAAAGGGAAAAAATAAGGGAAAACTGTGGCAAGTTTCACAGGTAGGCTTTCAGCCTTCTGGAGCAATCCGGGTGCCGCAGGCGCTTCATAGCGGCATTGAGGGTCTTTTTATCGACGGTGAGATCGTGCCAGTATTTCCCCCTAACCGCCCGCTGTTGGTCCTCTGGCAGTTCGGCCAGGATTGCGGCCACCCCTATTCGGACCTCCGCCTTGCCCATCTCCGCCGCCGCTGCCGGGTCGTGGATGAAGTCGGCAAGGGTAGCGTCCTCCTCATCGGTCAGGGGAGCGTCAAGGCTGACAGCGTTCTGGAGCGGGTCAAACCGGGCCTGTTTTGTGTGCTGTCCAGTGGCAGCCGAAAATTCGGCCCGCAGACGTTGAAACAGATATGTGGAGAATTTCGCCTTTGTCGGGTCGTAGGTATCCACGGCCCGCAGCATAGCGATAAAGCCAGCCTGTTCCAGGTCCTCCATGGTCGTCCCGTTCAGCCCGACCCACCGGGCGGCCTGTTGATAGACCATGCGCCGCACCTGGGTCCACAACACCACCAGCTTGTCGCTGTCTCCGGCCTGAATCAGCGCCACCAGCTCCTCATTGCTCACCCTCACCACTCCCTCAGAGCATCTGATTTAATAAGTCAACAAGCGGGATTTCTTTCGGGGAAACGAACCGGCGCACCTCCGCCGGGGCGTTTTTCCAAATGGAAATACAGTCCCCCAACTTCTTTAGCTCTGTGTGGCCGTCTTGATATTCGACGGTGATGAGCCCCTTCCGGGAATCCGCTACCATCTTCTCCAGTCGTTCCACTCTGGAAGAAATTGACATATGTTCACCCCTCTTTGTAATCTGCTATGAATTGCTCCAGGTCCTCCAAATCCAGGTTAAGACTGTCCGTCCCCTCCAGAGGGCCACCCCGGTTAAACTCAGCCAGTAGCGCCGCTTTCTCCAGTGTATCCAAGTGTGCCAGCTTTTCCCCCAGGTTAAATAGGCTCCGGCTCAGATCGTCCACAGGGGACTCTTGCTCCAGCTTCAACCGCTCTAATTCCGAAACTATAGATTCTATGCGTTTGCTCATACTCATCTCCGGCTAACCTCCTTCACCATCCGCTCCAACTCGTTTAGCTGGGCTTGCTGGTCATCAACACGTATTGCCCCCAAACAGACATTGCAGCCATACAATAGAGCGTTGGCCGTCCTGGCGTCAATCTCACCGTTTAGGAGCATGTTGGTAATTCGGTTCACAGCACGTTTTACCTCCGTAGACGATCCCATTTTTAATCGTTTTTTCGGCATATTGTCACCTATTGAAGCGGGGCGCATGGACTATTGCCCACACGCCCCATTGGGTTACTTGCTCCTGGCCGCAGCGGGCAGAGCCTGGTAATAAATCGCTTTGACCTTGTTGTCCAGGACGAAAGCGCCATAGCAGATGCGGCCCTCCACCAGAGCGCCGGAGATGCCAGGCGGGTCCTGGTGGGTGCGGAAGTCCTCCAGCTTTACCGGGGCCACAGTGGCAGAGGGGTGGGCCAGCATAAAGCCGAAGTTCTCAGGCAGACGCACGGCGGGGACCTTCACCACCGCCGCACCGTCCATCATGGAGATAACGCCACGCAGGCGCATTTCCTGCCCCACGTCGCTGTCCAGTGTGATGTCCGGGGACCGCTTCATCAGCGTGTAGACAGCGGGCGTAACCAGCAGCACACGGCCCGTCTCGGGGACCTCTGCGTCATCCAGGGCAAGGGAGGCTTTGGTGATCTCCTCAAAGATGTTGGCGGCGGTCAGGGCCAGGGCGGCGGGTTTGTGGCCAGCGTTGGCCGCCATGACGCCATAGGTATAGCTGTCCACCTCGGGGATTACCACCTCCCGATTCTGCCGGGCCAGAGCGGAGGCCCCGGCCAGCTGCTGGGCGGTTTCGTCTGTGTCCAGCTTGTCAATGGCGAAGGTGAAACTCCTGTCCTTATTCAGCGCCATTTCTTCGGTGGTGGCGTCCAGGTCTGCGATAGGTCCAAACCGGCTCCACTGACCATCGGGGACAGGGCCGTTGCGCTTGTAATCGTTCATGGTGCTGGTGCTGATCTTATAGACCTTGATGGTATGTGCGCCGGTCCAGTCAAAATCATCGTTGGTCAAGAGAGACTTTTTGCTCTCGTTTTTGAACTGCTCATCGGTATAAGGTGCGAATTTTGTGACTAAATCAATAGCCATTTGTCAAATCATCCTCTCAGCTTTTCGGTTTGAAAGCTGCCGCGATAAGGTCATCGGGAGAAGCGCCGCCCCGCATATCCACAGGGGGGATTTTCAGCGGCTCCAGCTGGAGGTTGAAGGCCCCCAGTTCCAGCAGGGCAGACACAGTCTGTTTAAACTTCTCGCTGTCGGTAGTGTCCAGGATGTCCAACAGGCCCAGGACACTGGAAGCAGCCTTGCCGCCCTTGGACAGCTCCTCCAGGTAGTCCCGGCAATCAAGACGGGCCTCGCGGGCTTTCAGTGCGGTTTCTCGTTCATCTATGGCGGTCGGCTCCGCTTTGGCCTTCTCGCGGGCCAACCTCTCGCGGACGATCTCATTCACTTGTTCCTGGGTGAACATCTTGCCCCCTGTTCCCTCCGGGGTTGGAGTGGCGGTCTGCTGGGTGTTCTGGTTGGTGTTTTCGCTCATAAATACCTCCGTTTTACGCCTGGGTAGGCTGAATATATGAAAAAAGGCATGAGAACAGCGTTTTTAGCTGTTTCCCATGCCTTTTATTGGCTAGCCCTAAGTTCAACTTAGGGCGGTACTCATGCCCATTTCAATAGAACCATTGTACCATACCGGGGGAGTATAGTCAAGCGTTTTCCTTGGATTTTCAGGGGGTTTCGGGCTTTTTAGCGGTCAAATATATGTGCTTAAACGGGGGGTGACGGTCACTTTTACGGACTTTTACGTTGTCCAATAAGCTCTGTGAAAAGATGTGGATTATATGGGCCTCCCGTTCCTCCTCCGGTAAGTAGGTAATGGTGATCTTCATTCTATGACCTCCTCAAGCGCTCTACGGCGGCACCGAATACCCCACCGAATAAGCGTGGAAATCATTTCGTGGTACAAATCCGGCTCCAGGGTGTTGCGGAGTTCCTGCTTCCAGAAACGTACACGGTCGCCCCACTCTCCAGCCTTTGGGGCAAATGTAAGCTCATGCTGGGTCTTCTCTGGTAAGTTGTCGAAAACGTCCCGGAGCGGCTGCCACTTTGGACCGTAGAACAAACAGCCCTCCATAGTGAATCCCCAGTAGCCAAAGCGGACAGCGGGAACGGTATACACTGGCTTAACCTGGACGCCGCTGGCTCCGGCTTTCCGGGCCTTGCGGACCTCTCCGGTCAATCTGACCGCTGTTGCGATATCTTGCAGAATCTTCATTTGACTTTTTCCTCCGTTTCGTTTATGATGGAGGCGGAAACAGCGTGGTCAACGTGTTCCGTCTCGCCGTCCTGGGTGTTGGTAGCACCCTGGGCGGCTCTTTTTACTACGCTGGCAATCTCGGCGACGACCTCCCGGTCGGTCTTCCCCGTGAAGCGCTCCGGGAAAGTCTCACGGGCCTCTGCGCACACTTGGGTCAAGGTACAGTCGCAGACCTCACCGCTGTCCAGGTTCGCCCCGCAATGGGGACAGGTCTTGTAATAGCTCATTTTTTCCTTCCTTTTCCGGGGTCATATCCCCCATGATTCTTTCAGCTGGTTCAATTGGTAGGGTTGGTAGTATTGAGTTTCCTATAACTATATAAAATATAGGGCTATATCTCTTGCTTCCCTCTTTTATATACTTTCCTATATTCTAATCCACCTAATACACCCTAATAGGTAAAAGTATTGGGGGACAAGGGATTGGGCTGGGTGGTAACGCTTAAATTGTAATTCACCTGGTCCCCACCTTCCCAACCCAATTTTGGGTAAAATGCCTCATTGGGAGAAAGTACTCATTGATTCCGTGCATCAGCCTGGTAGTCCTTTCGGCGCTCTCTGGCTTGGTATCCCCACCCACCAGACCATCAACCACCCTTGTGAGGGCCTTTCCCACCCTCCGGGCATCAGCGTTTCCGGGCATGTACTTAGCCACCTCACTGGCCCGCCACCACTCCCACTGACTGACAGGAATGGAATAGTCCAGCAGCGCCCTGATCTCCACCTCGTAGGGTAAGGGGGCCTCAAATTCCCGGTTGTCCGCCTGGAGTTCTTTTATCTCCTCATCATCCAGCCGGAAGAAATTGTGGTCAGATTGATACATGTCATAGGTTTGGAACCACACCTGATTGACCCACTCAGGCCGCAGGGAAAACAAGGCCTTTTTGTCGATGTTGGTAACAGGGATGGTCCAGAACCGGCGGCTTCCGGTTTCGTCCTTCAGGTAGTCCTTGGGGTTGACCGTGCCGCAGAAGCTTGTCCGCCGGGGTGTCCGGCTGTCCCGCTTGGCGTAGGGCATTCTAATCCGGTCCTCTGGCCGGGTGACAAAGGCTTTCAAGCTCATCTGTTCCTTTTTGAGAGTGCTGTCCAGCTCCCCCAGCTCCGTGATCCAGCCGCTGAGGGCGGTTATCAGGCTGTCCTTGCTGCCCATATCCACCACAGCGCCCTCCACAAACCAGCGGGGGAATGGTGCCATAATACGGAAGAAAGAGGTCTTAGCAAGCCCCTGGGGGCCTTGCAGAACAAGAACGCCATCGGCCCCTATGGGCCTGTCTTCACGATTCAAGCCCAAAGCCACACACTGGCAGAACCATTTACATATGTAAGTCTGGTGCTTGACATCGGTAACGCCCAAAATGCGGTAGATTTCCGGGAAACGGTCCTCACCGTCCCAAGTGCCGCCGGTCAGATAGGTCTCGACCGGGTTGTACCTGTTTTGGTCTGCGATACAGCTCAGGCACCCGTCAATGGTCTGAGGGGTAACCCCCTGAAGCCCAGTTCACGGAGGTAATCCATAAGGTAGACGGGCAGGACGTTGCTGGCGTTGTCGGTGGAGTAGCAGGCCGGGAGGCCGTCCACCTCCACCTCCTTCAGCAGCTGGTTATATTTCAGGGTGACACCCAGCTCCTGGAGGGCGGTCTTGACACTTTCAACGCCGACCCGCTTCTCTGGCTCCGCCTGCTTCCGAGTGGAAAGGGATTCCCCCCTGTCCATCATCCGGCGGGCATTGGTGACAATCTCCTCCATAGAATGGCCGTCGGCCAGCAGGCTTTGAATTTCCTCCAGGGGCAGGCCGTGCTCTACCAGAAATGAAACATTGTCATTCAATCGACATCCACCCCAGCTTCCAGAGCCTGCATCATCTCAATTAGGTCCAGGGGTGCGCCCTGCTCCTCTCCGTTGCAGTCATCCCACAGACTGTCCAGATTAAAAGCGATGGTGCGCCGCTGAGCCTTGCCGATCTCCAGAACCTTGAGCCCGCGGCGTTTGCAGATACGGTCGATGACCTCCTTGCTTGACATTTCAAGCAGGCCAGCCGACCGCAGCTGTTCTTTGGTCAAAGTGATAGGTTCCTCCCGGTTGGTTTCGGTTTCAGGGTCCCAAACCTGGACATAGAACCGCAGCAGATGAATTTCAACTTTCATAAAAGAATCCCTCCATTATTCTGGTCCAGCCACGCTTGCAGCGCGGCCCGGTTGATTCGGACAGCCCGCCCCAGGCGTATCGCCGGGAATCCATCGACGTGCGTCAGCTGATACATCGTATCCCGGCCCAGTTGCAGCAGCTCCGCCGCCTGTGAGACGGTCAGCAGCATAGGGTTTTCCTTGACATTGCTCGGCATGGTTACACCTCCTCCAGTAGTTCAGTGGGGTCTACGCCCAGCGCCTTAGCGATTCGGCCCAGGGTGGCGGGCCTAACTCCTTTTCCCACGATTGCATTTTGCACCGTGGGCCGTGGGAGCCCAGCAGCGGCGGGAAGGTCGGCACTATTCATGCAGGCCCGCGCCATTGCCAGCTCTAGTTTTTTACGGTTTACTTTCATTTGATTCTCACCGCCTTCGTTTGATTGTGTCATCATCATAACACAGTCGTTTGAAGATATCAATGGGTTGGATAAAATTTTTGTATTCAATTGATTGTATTTTGTGCCATGGTGTGTTATAGTAATTATGGGGTGATGTAAATGACTGTAGGACAGCGCATAAAGGAAGCTCGGAAGATAGCCAAACTTACACAGCGGGAGCTTGCCGAAAAGGCCGGAACTGCAACAGGCACGATACAGCAGTATGAACTTGGTAAACGCCAGCCCCGCCTTCAACAGCTTAGACAGATTGCACAAGTTCTAGATGCTGATGTTGTATACCTAATATCAGGTCAAACCTCTGCTGAGGTAGAGCAAGGGATATTAGCCCAAGCAGAAGCAGAGGCAAAATACTACGTGAAAGGGCGCTTTGCGGAGGCCGAGACCTGGAAATCCCGGAAAGATGAAATAGGTGAAGATTTGGCGAAACTGAATGATGACGGACAGATAGAGGCGGTAAAACGTGTAAAGGAGCTTACGCGGTTAGATGAATACCGCCGGGGGACCGAACTGTCCCCGCTCTCCGCTGGAATCAAGGTATATGGAGAAGGTCCCACCGGGTCATTTCTTCCCGTCTCTCAGCCGCCCTCAGCGCCCCCACAATCGCCCCTAGCGCCGCAGGAGGGTACAAGTACCACCCCGCCCCCGGAGGGCGCTGAGGGACCGCAGGAGGGGGAGTAGGGGGGCGAATTTGCCCCCTTGGTACAAGGAGCCAGGATAAAAGGAAACCGTCCCAACTGGCATTGAAACGCCAGCAGGGACGGCAAGCTACTCCTTATGATATTTGTGGGTTGGGTCCAGCCGCAAAACGACGAATTGAGCTTCTTCGATGATTCCGTGTATGCGGAAAACCTCTCCTATCCCATAATGGATGACTTGGCTGCCGCAAAAGGTGTCGTTTGTGTCTGATTTTCTTCTATACCGCCGCTCTACTTGTTCAAAAGACATTTGCGACGCAAGGTTAAGAAACGCTTGAAATTCTTTAAGCTGCTGCTTATCCAAATCCGAAAAAGTGTATCCGTTTTGCAGTTTATATCGAAAACAGATCGAAAAGGGTACAGAAAGACGGTTCGAAAGGCGTTCTAACGGCCTTTTCGTTTCTTTGGTAAGTTTTGGCATTACGCATCTCCGCCCGCATAAATGCTTCGGTAGTATTCAGCCATGTCAGAATGAGAAATCATGACGCTGCAGTTCTCATTGGGTGCGTATCCCAAACGAGCCTTTTTCCAAGGTGGTTCAGAGTGCGAAAGGGCTTCCAGTCCATTTGCCGACATATTTCCATAGGTTTCCCATACACTTTCCAGTAATGATTCTTCTTCCAATGTGAACAAATCAACCGGTGGATTTTTGGGGATATAGTCAAACCCATACTCTCTATATTTGGTGTAGAGCTCCCGGCAAACCGGCCCATGAACCCATGCTTCAAATTCAGCGGTACTAATAGGCTGAGGACCAATGGCAAGGCTCCACGCCTGAGCATAATAGCACAATTTTTGCAGCTTTTTATGTGTCATCTTCTCCTTTGCGAGAAACCAATTCGCAACATCAAATACGCTGGCCATAATAACACCTCCCTACGTAGTTATTATTGCACAGACAAGTTGTACACGTCAATACATTAAGGGATAAAAATTTTTCCAAAGCGTCAAGGCAAAATAAAACCGCCTGGAGTGCTGCTAACGCTCCAGACGGCAAAAGGCGCACAAATACCACAGCAGTCAACTATGACACTTGTACGGACATATTATACTCTTTTTGTGCCGTGGTGTCAAGAAATAGGAGGTAAAACACTATGTCACAGAGGAAAAATGCAAAAGGCGGCGGGACGATCCGGAAAAAGACGGTCATCCGCAACGGCAGGGAATACACCTACTGGGAGGCCCGTGTCACCGTGGGCCGGGACCCTGGAACCGGGCGGCAGGTCCAGCGCTCTTTTACAGGCAAGACGCAGGCGGAAGTCCGCAAGAGGATGCAGGCGGCTGCGGTCGCCGTGGATGAGGGCACCTATACCGCCCCCCAGCGGATGACCGTGGGCCAGTGGCTGGACGTATGGGTCAGGGACTATCTGACCGGCGTGAAGGCTTCCACGGCGGAGAATTACCGCTATAACATCCGCCTGCATATCAAGCCCGCGCTGGGAGCCGTCCGGCTGGCGGACCTCCACCCCCACGCGGTACAAGGCTTCATTAACGACCTGGGCCTGGCCCCCACCACGACAGCATTGGTTTGCGGCATCCTGAGCGGAGCCCTGGAAAAGGCCGTGGAGCTGGATTACATCCCCAAGAATCCAGTCCGGCGGTGTGAGCTGCCCCGTCAGGAGCAAAAGGAGATACACCCCCTCAATGACCATCAGCTGGCCACCCTCTTGGCGGCGGCGAAAGGCAGCAGCATAGAGCACATCGTTATCGTCTCGCTCTTTACTGGCCTCCGGCTGTCTGAGGTGCTGGGCCTCACTTGGGAGGCCATAGATTTTGACAGCGGAACGATCACCGTAGACAGGCAGCTGGCCCCAGATGCACAGCGCAAGGCGGGGGTGCTCTTTACCACGCCCAAAAGCCATAAAGCCAGGATGGTATCTGCCGCCGGCTCTGTCCTGTCCACACTGAAGCTCCAGAGACAGCGGCAAGCGGAGATGCAGCTAAAGGCGGGGTCAGTATGGAGCAACCCGGGCGGGCTTGTCTTCACCAACGAGATAGGCGGGCCCATGTCCCAGCGGAATGTTCAGGCACGCTTTAAGTCGCTGACAAAGGCCGCTGGCCTGGATGGCGTCCGCTTCCACGATACCCGCCACACATACGCTGTGAACGCCCTCCGGGCCGGGGATGACGTCAAGACCGTCCAGGGCAACCTGGGGCACGCTACCGCCGCCTTTACGCTGGACCGGTATGGGCATGTCACAGAGCGCATGAGACGGGACAGCGCCGCCCGCATGGAGAGCTTTATTAAAAATGCCTTGAATTTGTAAAGGGAAAATTAAAGGGAAAACAAGGGCCAAAGCGGAGCAAAAACCGCTCTGGCCCTTGATATTTCAAGGGTTTTCAAATGGTCATTCGTAAAAAATTAAGAATTATGTCAACAGGTGTGGCAGCGTCCTTCTGACCTCACCTGTGACATGCTCTGCTGCAATGCAGCCACCTGCATCAAGCAGCTGGAGGATTTTTCATTTCGGATCACCCCTTTACCCCTCTATACAGTATACGGACTGAGATACCACTTTGCAAAAGACACCTGCGGGTGTCTTTTTCCTATCGACGAATCTTTTTCCTTATGGTATAATCCCCTTATCATACGTTACAGCCAATGAGGGGGGCGGCCGAAATGGGCGGCGAGCCGGGAAAACGAATCTGTGCAGGTCTGCTGGCCCATGTGGACGCAGGCAAGACCACCCTGTCCGAGGGGCTTTTATACCTCAGCGGGGCGGTGCGGAAGCTGGGCCGGGTGGACCACCGGGACGCCTTTCTGGACACCGACGCCCAGGAGCGGGAGCGGGGCATCACCATCTTCGCCAAGCAGGCGGAGCTCACCTGGGGGGACGCCGTCCTCACCCTGCTGGACACCCCGGGGCATGTGGACTTCTCCGCCGAGATGGAGCGCACCCTGTCCGTGCTGGACTACGCCGTGCTGGTTATCAGCGGCACCGACGGCATCCAGGGCCACACCCGCACCCTGTGGCGGCTGCTGGAGCGGCACGCCATCCCCACCTTCCTCTTTGTCAACAAGATGGACCTGGCAGGGGCGGACCGGGACACCCTCCTGGCCCAGCTCCAGAACAGGCTTGACGGCGGCTGTCTGGACTTCTCTCAGGGGCTGGAGCCGGTCACAGAGGACCTGGCCTCCCTGGACGAGGACCTGATGGACCGGTATCTGGAGGGGGGACCGGTCACGGCCGGGGACGCCGCCGCCCTCGTCGCCCGGCGGCTGGTTTTCCCCTGCTTCTTCGGCTCGGCGCTGAAGCTGGAGGGGGTGGAGGAGCTGTTGGACGGCCTGTCACGGTACACCCTGTCCCCCTCCTACCCCACCGGCTTCGGGGCGCGGGTCTTCAAAATAGCCCGGGACGGAGCCGACCGGCTCACCTATGTGAAAATTACCGGTGGGTCGCTTAAGGTCCGCACCCTGCTGCGGGAGGAGAAGGTCAATCAGATCCGCGTCTACTCCGGGGCCAAGTACCAGACCATCGACGAGGCCCCGGCGGGAACGGTGTGCGCCCTCACCGGCCTGACCGGGACCCGGCCGGGGGACGTTTTCGGTGTGGAGCCCCCCGCCGCCGGGCCCGAGCTGGAGCCGGTGCTGACCTATCAGGTCATCCTCCCCCCTGCCTGCGACGTCCACACTACCCTCCGTAATCTCCGCCAGCTGGAGGAGGAAGACCCCCAGCTCCGGGTGGTATGGAACGAGGCTCTGGGGGAGATCCACCTCCAGCTCATGGGAGAGGTCCAGCTGGAGGTGCTCACCCGGCTCATCCGGGAGCGCTTCGGAACGGAGGTCTCCTTTGGCGCCGGGAACATCGTCTACCGGGAGACCATCACCGGCCCGGTGGAGGGAGTAGGCCACTTCGAGCCCCTGCGGCACTACGCTGAGGTACACCTCCTGCTGGAGCCGGGGGAGCGAGGCAGCGGATTGCGCATCACCTCCGCCTGCACCACCGACCAGCTGGACCTGAACTGGCAGCGGCTGATTTTCACCCACCTGATGGAAAAGCGCCACCGGGGTGTGCTCACCGGGTCACCCATCACTGATGTGAAAATCACCCTGGTAGCCGGCCGGGCCCATGTGAAGCACACCGAGGGGGGCGACTTCCGCCAGGCCACCTACCGTGCGGTGCGCCAGGGGTTGATGCAGGCGGACAGCCTTCTGCTGGAGCCCCACTACGATTTTACCCTGGAGCTCCCCCCGGACTGCGTGGGCCGGGCCATGAACGATTTACAGACCATGGGGGGCAGCGTGGAGGGCCCGGAGCAGGAGGGGGAATTTTCCCTGCTCACCGGCCACGCCCCGGTGGCCGGCCTGCGGGACTACTGGCGGGAGGTCACCGCCTACACCCGGGGCCGAGGGCGGCTGTCCTGCGCCCTCCGGGGGTACGAGCCCTGCGCCAATCAGGAGGAAATCGTCTCCCAACTGGCCTACGACCCGGAGCGAGATGTGGACAACCCGCCCGACTCGGTGTTCTGCTCCCACGGGGCGGGGGTAATTGTGAAGTGGAATGAGGTCCGGGCGCACATGCACGTGGACAGCGGCCTGCGGCTGGGAGAGGAAACACCCCGCCCGGAACCAGCCGCCCCCTCGGGCGGGGAGCGGCAGTACCGGGGGGGCAGTCTGGAGCAGGATAAGGAGCTGCTGGCCGTCTTCGAGCGGACCTACGGCAGGGTGGACCGGGATACCGCCTTCCAGCCCCAGAAGAAGCCCGCCCGCACCAGCCTGGACGAGGGGAAATACACCATCCGGGAGCAGAAATCCGGCCCGGAATACCTCCTGGTGGACGGCTACAACATCATCTTCGCCTGGGACGAGCTCACCGCCCTGGCCCGGCAGGACATGCCCGCCGCCCGGGGCACGCTGGAGGATATTCTGTCCAACTACCAGGGCTTCCGCAAGTGCGTGGTAATCCTGGTGTTCGACGCCTACAAGGTGAAGGGAAATCCCGGGTCGGTGGAGAAGAAAAACAACATCTATGTGGTCTACACCAAAGAGGCCGAGACCGCCGACGCCTACATCGAAAAAGCCACCTACGACCTGGGCAAGGACCACCGGGTGCGGGTGGCCACCTCCGACGCCCTGGAGCAGATGATTATTCTGGGCCACGGGGCCCTGCGGCTGTCCGCCCGGGCCTTTAAGGCGGAGGTGGAGCAGGCCCAGGGGGAGATATCCGCCCTGGTGGCCAGGCTGAACCGGCGCAACCCCGGGGACCGGAAGCTGAAGCACACGGCGAAGATTATTGAGAAAAAATGAGGAAAGCAGACACGCGATGCGTGTCTGCTTTTTTAATCCTTTGGCTTCAAGAGAAGATAAGGCTCTACGTTCAACGCTTTTGCGATATCGCACAGAGTATCCATAGAAATCCCAACAACTGCCCGCTCAATTTTGCTGATGTGACTTTGGTCCTTATCCAAGAAATCACCCAACTGATATTGGCTCATATCATTTTTGTTGCGATAGTAAATGATATTTAACCCAATTGTCTTATATATGTCGTGATATTCTGGCTTCATCAATATCACCTCGACATATAGTTTATATATTTTATTGTGCCGCAAATAGATATTGATTTTTCATATAAAGGTAATTATAATCATTATACAGGTAATCATAAATCATATTCTTGTCAAATGGGGTCCTAAATATGAAAACAATAATGAACTTTTGGAATAGGCGCAGCAGTTATGAAAAAGCGATCCTGGGCCTATTTACCGCTTTTGTACTATGCTGCCTGGGGTATTTGGGCGGTAGGCTGTACTATGGCTCCAAATGTGATGTGTGCAGACAGACATTGCGGAATGGGGAACATTATATTCTGGATGTCCGAACCGGAGAGATACTAAACATTGCCGATTATGTGAATCAGGCGAGCAGTATTTTTTGGTTTTCTCCAGTCAGCCACTGTCCTCAGGAGGTCTCTGCCACGAACCGGGCGGGCTATATGCGCTTTCCAAGGGAGGCCCTCAAAACAGCCCGGTACTGTGCCAACCACGCATCAAATCTGGATTCAGATTTTTTGGTGCTGTCGCCGGTGAAGGACGCCACTGTCTGCTATGCCGTGCTGGATGGGCAGATGCTTACCCCGGACGATCGGATTATGACAAAGGGTCTCAATGAAAAATTGGACTGTTGGGAGCTGGAAATACAATGGGCTTTACAGCGCCCGCAGAGCCGCCCCTGCCAGCCTGGCCAGTGATCCGGCCACGGTAAGCAGGTCCTGGGGGTCGGCGTCCAGGGCGGCCCGGAGGGCGCCGGCCAGATGCCTGGGCTCCAGGGCCTCCTTCACCGTTTTGACGTCGCCGGAGGACAGCAGCTCATACAGGGTATCCGCCACCGTCTCCCGCTGGGCGCCGGTCAGCCCGGCCAGCCAGTTTTTCAGGGTACGGTCGATGAGACGGCTGCCGGCGTCCACCTCCTCCAGCCGGACGAAGTCGGGCCCCAGCACCTGCCAGGAGTAGGGGTCGTGCTGGAACAGGCCCTGCTGGTCGCTGTCCACCACGGTGTGGGGCTCCTCGTGGGCCAGCAGCAGACCCACCACCGACGACCGGGGCACAAAGCTGCGCAGTCGGGTGCGCAGCTCCTGATAGCCCGGCCGGGCCAGCAGGTAGGGGTTGAGACCGGGGCCGTCGAAGGACCACACGCTGGCAATCCGGTCCCGCACCTTCACCGCGGACAAAGCGCCCCCTGCCGCCGCCAGGTTCCCCCCCTTGGAGTGACCCCCCAGCCGCAGCTGGCCCGGGAAGGACGCGGCGAAGTCCTGAATATACCCCGCCGCCTCCAGCTGGGCGGGCACCACGTCCATAAAGCTGAGGTTAAAATCCTCCTTCCAGCCCACCAGGGTGCCGTCGGTGCCCCGGAAGGCCAGAAAGGCGGAGCCGTCGTCCAGCAGGACGGTGAGGGCGGCAAACTGGGTCTCCTCTTTGGGGACGAAGCGGTCGGCGCAGCGGCATAGCCCCAGCCGGGCAAACCGGGGAGAATCTGCCAGAGCCCGGAGGAGGGCAAGGTCCGTCTCACACCGGAAGCGGCCCCGCCGGGCGGGCGGAAGGGTCAGGTACTCCTCCGCCGCCTCCCCCAGGGGGACGGACTCCTCCCCCTGGGCCGGGCCGTCGAAGTGGACGTAGGACAGCACGGACAGGACCAGCCCGTCCACGGGACCGAAGGGGACCCGGTCCAGAGACAGGTCCCCCCGCCAGGCCAGGTAGTCCAAGAGGTTACCCACCGCCATCACTCCTTTTCCCAGTCTATGACCGGGCAGGGAAAAAGGCTCATATCCCCCGAAAAGTCCGCATAGGATGGAACAGCAAAAGTCGGGGAGTGTTGTGCTTTGAAAGGAAATATGGAGGAACGGGCCGAGCGGCTGGCGCTCTACATTCTGGAGAACCGGGCGACGGTGCGTTCCGCGGCACAAAAGTTTGGGATATCCAAGTCCAGCGTACACAAGGACCTGGCCGAGCGCCTGCCCACCTTCAACCGGACGCTCTACCTCCAGGTGAAGGAAGTCCTGGAGCAGAACAAGGCGGAGCGCCACATCCGGGGAGGCATCGCCACGCGGAAGAAATACAAAGGAGCATAAGAGACACGGCGGGGCTTGCGCCTCGCCGTGTTTTATGCTAAAATTGGGCTACTTTATGAAACAGAGGAGAACTATCCGCCATGAGCTACGCCGACCAGGTATTTATTCAAAATTGCAGGGATATTCTGTCCCATGGGGTGTGGGACACCGACCGTCAGGTCCGCCCCCGGTGGGAGGACGGCTCCCCCGCCCACACGGTAAAGCTGTTCGGGGTGGTGAACCGCTACGACCTGCGCCGGGAGTTCCCCATCCTCACGGTGCGCCGGCAGTATATCAAATCCGCCGTGGATGAGCTGCTGTGGATCTGGCAGAAGAAGTCCAACAACATCCACGACCTGAACAGCCACGTGTGGGACGCCTGGGCCGACGAGACCGGCTCCATCGGCAAGGCCTACGGCTATCAGCTGGGGGTACGCCACCACTACCCTCAGGGGGAGATGGATCAGGTGGATAAAGCGCTCTGGGATCTCAAGCATGATCCCGCTTCCCGGCGCATTTTTACCAGTATGTACAACCATCATGACTTGAACGAAATGGCCCTCTACCCCTGCGCCTACTCCATGACCTTCAACGTGTCGGGGAACACCCTCAACGGCATGTTGAACCAGCGTTCTCAGGACATGCTCACCGCCAACGGCTGGAATGTGATGCAGTACGCCGTCCTCCTCCACATGTTTGCCCAGGTGACCGGCTTCGAGGCCGGCGAGCTGGTCCACGTCATCGCTGACTGCCACATCTACGACCGCCACGTCCCCGTGGTGGAGGAGCTGATTTCCCGCACCCCCTTCGACGCGCCCAAATTCAGCCTGGACCCGTCCGTCACCAATTTTTACGACTTCACCCCCGCCAGCGTCACCCTGGAGGGCTACCAGGCCCACCCCCTGGAGGGGAAAATTCCGGTGGCGGTGTAACGCTTAAAGCAGACACAGCGTCATATATATAGAAAGCGGACGCATCGTGATGCGTCCCTACAGAAAGAAGGGGCAGCGTGAACCTGATTGTCGCAGTTGACCGGAACTGGGCCATCGGAAAGGATGGCGACCAGCTGGTGTATCTGTCCGAGGACCTGAAGCACTTCAAGGCCCTCACCACCGGCCACCCGGTGATTCTGGGCCGGAAGACCCTGGCCACCTTCCCTGGGGGCCGGCCCCTGAAGGGCCGCCGGAACATGATTCTGTCCCGCAGTCCCGGCTTCGCCCCGGAGGGGGCGGAGGTCTTCCAAAACCTGCCTGCCCTGCTGGAGGCGGCCCCTGAGGACGCCTTTGTGCTGGGCGGGGCGTCGGTATACGCCGCCCTGCTGGACAAATGCGACACCGCCTACGTCACCAAGATCGAAGCCAGCTTCCCCGGGCCCGACTGCTTCTTTCCCAACCTGGACCGGCTGCCCCAGTGGCGCGTTACCGACGAGGGCCCGGCGCTGGAGGAGCAGGGGCTCCGGTTCCGCTATGTGACCTACCGCAGGACGTGAGAATGGTCGGAAGGAGGTACTGTCTATGCCCAATTTTACCAGAAAAGCGATTCAGGAGACCTTTATCACACTGCTGGACGAGCGCCCCCTGAACAAGATTACCGTAAAGGACATTGTGGAGACCTGCGGCATCAACCGCAATTCCTTCTACTACCACTATCAGGACCTGCCCGCCCTGCTGGAGGAGCTCATCGCCCAGCGGGTGCAGCTGCTGATGTCCGACCACCCCACCATTGACTCCATGGAGGATAGTTTTGACGCGGCCCTGGACTTTGTCCTGGACCACAAGCGGGCGGTGTTTCATATCTACAACTCCCTGAGCCGGGATGTCTTTGAACGCTACTTGATGGAGGTCTGCCACTATGTGGTGGCCACATATATCGAAGCTGCCTTCGCCGGCCGGGAGGATGAGGACAAAAACAAGGAAATGCTCATTCGTTATCACAAATGCGCCTGCTTCGGCCATATTATCGACTGGCTGAACACCGGAATGAAAGACGACGTATCCGCCTATTTCCATCAGGTCTATGCCCTGCGGCTGGGCTGGCAGGATGACGAAGCCCGTATCTGAACAGACGCTCCGTGCCCCTCACCGGGACACGGAGCGTTTTTTGTCAGGAGGCGTGGGCCGCGCGGCGGAAGCTGTGTTCCCGGACCGGAACAGGCTGCCGCCAGCCGCGGCTGGTCTTCTGAATCAGCGGCTCGCAGACGCACAGCACCGCCGGCATCAGGAAGATGCTCACCAGGGCAGAGATCAGAGCCCCCCGGGCCAGCATGGTGCAGATGGAGCTGATGATCTCGATCTCCGAGATAAGTCCCACCCCCAGGGTGGCGCAGAACATGACCAGCGAGCTGGTGATGATGGACCCGTCGGAGGCGGAGGCGGCGATCTGGATGGCCGTCTCCCGGTCCTTCCCGCTCTGGAGCTCCTCCCGGAAGCGGGTGGCCAGCAGGATGGCGTAGTCCACCGTGGCCCCCAGCTGGACGCAGCCGATGATGGTGGGGGAGACAAAGGGGATTACCGTGCCGGTGAAGTAGGGGATGCCCTGGTTGATGAAGATGGCCAGCTCGATGGCGGCCACCAGCACCACCGGCATGGACACCGACCGAAACACCCAGGCGACAATGAGAAGAATGGCCGCGATGGAAATGTAGTTGGTCACCTGGAAGTCCACGGCGGAGGTGGAAATGAGGTCGTCGGTGAGGGCGGCCTCGCCGGTGATGAGGGCCCCGGGGTCGTAGGCCTTGATGATAGCGCCCATCCGCTCCAGCTGCCGGGACACGTCGTCTGAGGCGGTGGGGTACTGGGAGTTTATCATCATCATCTGCCAGCCCCCCTGCTTCAGCATGTCCCGCACTCCGGCGGGGATGAAGAAGTCGGGCACGCCCGCGCCCAGCATGGCATGGTAGGACGGGACCGAGGTGATCCCCTCCACCTCCTCCAGCTCCGCCTCCATCCGGTTCATGTCGGTGGCGGGCAGGTCGTCCCGGAGGAGGACAAAGTGGGAGGTGGCCATGTCAAACTCGTCCTTCAGCCGGTTGTTGGCCACAATGGAGGCCATGTCCTGGGGCAGGGCCTCGTCCAGCTTGTAGTACACCCCGGCGTGAGACTGGGCGTAGAGGGCCGGGGGAAAGAGCAGCAGAAACAGCACGGCCAGCCACCTGCGGCGGCGGACAATCCAGCCGTTGACCCGGGTGAAGTCGGGCAGCAGGCTGCGGTGCCTGTGCTTCTCAATCTGCCCGTCGAACAGGAGCAGCAGGGCGGGCAGCACCAGAATCACGGTAGCCACCCCCAGCACCACCCCCTTGGCCATGACAATGCCGATGTCCCGGCCCAGGGTGAGGCGCATGAAGCACAGGGCGATAAAGCCGGCGATGGTGGTCAGGCTGGAGCCGGACAGGGAGGTGAAGGCGGCCACAATGGCCCGGGCCATGGCGTCCCGCTTATCCTCACAGCAGGCTTTCTCCTCCTGGTAGCGGTGGTAGAGGAAGATGGAGTAGTCCATGGTGACACCCAACTGCAAAACGGCGGCGATGGCCTTGGTGATATAGGATATCTGCCCCAGGAAGATGTTGGTACCGAAGTTGTAGACAATGGCCATGCCGATGCTGGCCAGAAAGACGAAGGGCAGCACCACCGACTCCAGGGTCAGCGACATGGCGGCCAGGGAGAGCGCCACCGCCAGGGCCACGTAGATGGGCAGCTCCCGGTCCACCAGGTCCTTGGTGTCCTTGATGACCACCGAGAAGCCGGCCAGGAAACACCTCTCGTTGCAGATATCCCGCACGGCCTGGATGGCCTCCATAGTGTCCTCGTCGGCCCCGGACTTGTCGTACTGAATGATAATCATAGTGGCCTCGCCGGCGTAGAACATCTCCCGCAGGCTGGCGGGGATGAAGTCCACGGGAATCTGAATCCCCACCGCGTTGGACAGCCACAGGGCGTTGGACACATGGGGTACCTGCTGGATGGCGTAGATCAGGTTGTTGGTGTAGGCGGCGGGCATCCCCTCCACAATGAGCATGCTGGTGGCCGCCATGTGAAAGGGCTCCTCCAGCAGCCGCTCCCCCTGGGAGGACTCCAGGTCCTGGGGCAGGTAGGTGAGGATATCGTAGTTCACCCGGGTGCCCACATAGCCCAGGGCGGAGGGGATCAGCAGCAGCACCGCAATCAGGGCCACCAGCTTCGGGTTTCGCGTCAGCTTATGGGCGATTTTTTCCACCATCGTCTAGTTCCCCTTTCCACGGAAAATACGGGTGACGGCCTGCCAGAAATCCTGGAACATCTGAGCCACCCGGCCCCAGAAGGTGGTCTGCTCCGGGGCGTCGGCGGCCAGCGGCTGGGCGGTGAGCTCCTCCGCCTTGATCTCCTGGGTGCGAATCAAAATCTGGACGCTGGAGGGGGCGGGGTTGCGGCTGTCGGTGAGGGAGACCGCCTCCGCCCCGGCGTCCATCATAAGGATGTTGTTCACATCGCCGGTGTACTCCAGCCAGGTGTCCTCAATGATGGCGTTGATGGTCTGCTTGGCGTCCCGCACGTCGCCGGTGGCGGCCATGGCTTTGGCGGTCTGGCGCAGGGTGGCAGACAGGCCCTTGAGGGCCTGGTGGGTACCGTCGTCCAGCTGGCTGCCCGAGGTCTTCATCAGGGCCTCGGTGTCGGCCAGCAGGGTCTCCAGGTCCCGGAGGGTGGATACGGCGGCGGTGCTCAGCGCCCCCACATTGGCCACGCTCTCCTGTAAGGTGGGCTCATACTCGTTCAAAACCAGCTGCAGGGCGGCCACGCCGTCCAGAATGCTGCGGATTTTCCCGGAGGACTGGCGCAGGGCGGCGGACAGGTCCTCTGCGTCGTCAATGAGGTCCACCAGTTCGTCCAGCTGGGCGCACAGGCCGGCCAGGTCGCCCACTACCGCGCCGGTGGCGCGGGAGACGCCGCGCAGGGTGCTGTTCAGCTCGCTTTGCAGTTGGTTCAGCCGGTCGCTGGCGCTGTCCAGCCGGTCCACAATCACGTCGGCCATCGGGTTATCGCCGCTCTGGCTGCCGCCGGCGTCCTTGCCGTCCGACGGGGAACCACTGCTGTCCGGCGCGCTGCCGGGAGCGGGGGCCTCGTCAGCGGCTCCGCCGTTGGGGGCAGAATCCGCTCCGCCGTCCCCGCTCCCGCCGTCCGAGCCGGTGCTGCCGCTGTCCGGCACAGAGTCGTTACCTCCGCCGGAGGCTGTGCCGCTTCCGGCATCTCCAGTGCTTCCGGGGGCGGGGTCGGCCGGCGCGGGGGCGGTGTCCGGTGTGGAGGGCTCAGAGGCCCCCTCCCCGGCGCCGCCGGACTCCGTCCCCGGTTCAGGCATTTTCCCGGAGTCCTCCGCCGCCCCGCTGGACGGCGGCGTGGGCAGCGGCTTGGGCACATCCACCTGCCCGCCGCTGTACACCGTCCACAGGTCGCTCATGTCCTTGCCCTTGCTGGGGCTGCCGGTGATCTGGGTGCAGAAGCCCTCAAAGGTCATGTAGTCCTTCCCCTGAAAGAGCTTCGCCACCTCCTCGGGGCTGGCCCCGCCGGTGGACCCGCTGGCCGCCTGGAGCTTTTGCAGGGTGTCAGCAAAGGTCATCATATCGCTGGTAAGGTAGGCGCTGTGGGCCAGCTTCACCAGCCGCATGCTGTCGCCGGTGTTGGTGGGCAGGTCCACGCCGCTCATGCCGCTGCTGCCCAGGGTGCGCTGGAGGGACCGCAGGCTGCTTTTCATGTCGGCGGCGGTGCGGATGACCTCCTTCACGTCGCCGGAGCCCTTCTCCAGCCCCTCCAGGGCCTTCTCCATGCTCTCCAGCTGGGCCTGGAGGGACACCGCCGTATCCGCCATCCCGTTGAGGGCCGCCTTGGAGCCGGTGATGGTCTGGCTGAGGGCCAGGGTCCGCTGCTCCACCGGCTCCAGCAGGTCGGCCAGGTTGGACAGGTCGCCCCGGAGCACCCCGGCGTCGGTATAGAGCTGGCCCTTGCCCTGGGAGATGGTGCCCCGGGCGGTATCCAGCCGGTCCAGCCCGCTGGCGGAGGCGTAAAGGCCGTCCTGCACCTCGTTCAGCGCGTCCAGAAGGGCGTCCAGACTGCCGGACAGGGCCCGGTAGTCCTCCTCCAGGTCGTCCTTGCGCTGGCTCAGCTTGGCTATCTCCTCCAGCTGGGCCAGGGTGGCGGGCACCATGAGGATGGTCATGCCGTTAAAGGAAAAATCGTCGCTGCCCACCCGGATGGTGAAATGGCGCTCCTCCCCGGGCAGGCACATGAACAGCACGGTGCGCAGGTTGCCCACCAGCTGGACCTGGGCTCCCTGGGCCTCCAGCGACAGAATGTCGTCCTCGTTGAACAGGGCCATGGCCTCCAGGGTGTAGTTGTACCGGGCGTAGCTGCTGGCCCGCGGGTTGGGGACGATGTCCAGCAGAATCTCCACCACCCCCTGTTTTCCAGCCAGTTCCTCCGCCCGGGCGGGCACGCCGTTGAGAGTGTACCGCAGGGTGACGGTCCAGGGCAGCGCCTGGAAGGGCTCCTTCGTCTTGCCCTCGAAGTAGAAATGACCGGGGGCCTGTTCAAACTGGAAGGCCGCCCTCCCCTCCCCCAGCGACACCGGGGTGCCGTCGGTGAGGTTGACCACCTCGTCGTAGACCCCGTAGTCGGTGAGCTGTCCGGCCCCGTTGAGAGCGTAGCTTTTCACCACACTGCCATCCAGCAGGTTGCCGTAGTAGTCCAGGGTAGCGTAATAGGCCTCGTCATAGGTGGGGGCCACGCCGTCCTGAATGGGGGCCGCCCCCGCCGGAACCACGCAGGCGGCCGCCGTCAGCCCGGCCAACGCCAGCGCCAGGGTCCGCTTCTTGTAGTCGTGTCTCGCCATAAGTCATTCCTCCTGATAAAGTCGCCCGGCAGCTGCTCGCCCGCCGCCAGGTCTCTGATTGCTTCTGATTTTAACCAGAGCGCCCACTCCGTTCAATAGACAGGCGCAGTGGAATGCCTAGTTTTTCACCACATGACCGACAATTGACAAAGCGCCTGCCTGCCACGCCGCCTTTGCTGTGCCCCTGTCTACCAAATGTCTACCAAAAAAGCCGTCAACTTCCTGCGGCGCAGGGGGTTGACGGCTTTCCATATTTTAGGACATCTACCGGATGTCTACCAATTTCACTTTTTTACATTGAAAGTGTCGAGTTTAACGGATTCCCTTCTCGTTTTCAAAACTTTTTACCCTCGTGTAAGGGGCGTGACACGGCGGTGGTAGGGGCGAAATGTTGAAAAACCTCGAAATTTTTGGATAAAATGGCGAAAATTGTTTCAAAAAGGTTAAATCTTCGGAGGCTACCAAATGGGACAAATTTCCACCTTTTATCCAAATCCCGGCCCCTCTCAGGCCGAAAAATTTTGTAAGGAGGAAATCCGAATGAGAAACCTGAAGCGGGCCCTCAGCCTCACTCTGGCCTCTGTCATGCTCCTGGGCATGATGGTGATTGGTACCAGCGCGGCTGCGGGCTATGACGATGTCAAGGAAACTGACAACGTCGAAGCAATCGAGGTTTTGCAGGCCGTTGAGGTCATGGTCGGCGACGACCGTGGCTTTGGTCCTGACCGCCCTGTCACTCGTAACGAGATGGCCGTGGTCATGGGCAAGCTGCTGAACCTGAACTACAACTACTACGCCTCCACCTGTCCCTTTACCGATGTGGCTGAGTGGGCCAAGGGCTGGGTGGGCGCCTGCGCCGCCAACGGCATTGTGTCCGGCCGCGGCGATGGCATCTACGACGGCGAGGCCACTGTGACCGCCATTGAGGCCGCCTCTATGATGATGCGCGCCCTTGGTTACTTCAAGTACACCGAGGACTACGACGATGGCTTCCAGCTGGTAACTGTCCGTCAGGGCAGCGAAATCGGCATCTTCAACGGTGTGGGCACCGACGGCAACACCCCCATGACCCGTAACCAGGTGGCCCAGATGGCGCTCAACGCCCTGCGGTCCAATATGGTGAGCTTCACCGGCACCCCCGGCATCGAGGTTAACGGTGTGAAGGTGGGCTACCGGGCCGAGTACACCCCCCGCACCGGCACCGAGGCCAAGTACCGCGCCATCAGCCCCCTGGGCAACACCACTGACGGCACCACCAACCAGTCCTACATCCAGCTGGGTGAGGAGCTGTACGATGGCGACCTGAAGCTCTATGACAACCGCACCGACGCCTTCGGCCGGCCCTCCCGCCACTGGGAGTATGACGGCAAGGGCATCGGCACCTACATCAAGACCGAGCTGCTGAAGGACGAGTACACCACCAAGGTCACTGGCAAGATGCTCTATGAGCTGCTGGGCAAGGACGTGGTGGATGACTACAACTTCTCCATTGCCATCGACGGCGAGACCGAGAAGGGCGTGCTGAACTCTGTAGCCACCGGCGAGAAGGATCAGTACTTCTTCACCGAGACTGCTCTGAACCGCTCCAACACCAACCAGGTGGGCGGCACCGACAAGGGTGTGCTCACTCAGGTGTTTGTGGACGGCAACAGTAAGGAAGTCTACATTTCCGTTATCAACACCTACCTGGCCAAGGCTGACAGCGACTACAACGCCAAGCGGGACGAGGCCGCCTTCACCATCTGGAACGTCACCCGTGTTACCTCCGGCAGCACCAAGGCTCTGGTGAAGGACGATGCTAATAATGTCTCTGGCGAGAAGGTCTCTGGTGAGGACTTCGACGTTGAGGACGTCAAGTCCGGCGATATCGTTCTGGTTCGCGTGGCCGAGAACGAAATCCAGGAGATTCTGGCCCCCGAGGTCATCAGCGACGCTGAGATTTCCGCGTTCCGAAATGGTTCTTACGTGGTCTCCGGGAGCACCCAGTACGACTACGCCAGCACTGCCCGGTATGACGACGAGACCCTGGACGACTACAGCCAGGACAACATGAAGGATACCACCTACCGCATCTTCCTCGATCCTTACGGCTATCTGGTCGGCATCGAGAAGATCGACGGCGAGACCCACTATGTGTTCCTGACCGGTATCAACAGCAACACCGAGAACCTGAAGGACCAGACCGCTATCGGCAACGTGGTCTTCCTGGACGGCTCCTCCAAGAATGTCACCATCGACATGAAGGGCAGCGAGAACGCTCAGGGCAACTCCTTCAACGAGGGTGATAATGATACCGCTGGTACCGGTGTCAGCTCCCTGATGAACACTTGGTGTACCTACTCTGTGAACGACGACAATGTCTATACCCTGAAAGAGGTCGCCAACACCGCCGGCACCGTTGATGCTGCGGGCAACAAGGCCGGTCAGAGCCACATGGGCGGCACTTACGGCGATGAAAACGACAGTGCTTTTGCAGACTGTGGTACCTCTTACGCTGAGGATCACGACACTGTGAAGTATCCCCATGATAACAGCGCAGCAGACGCTGGTTCCCTGACCTTCGGTCAGGACGACGACGGCACTTCCGAAAAGTATGTGACCATCAATAAGGGTCATGTAAGCCTGGAAGGAATCGCTGGCAGTGCTGCCTATAAGAAGGTCTATGGCAATAACGACACCATCTATCTGTCTGCTGAGACCGATATTATCACCGCGAAGACTGCTCTGGTAGGTGGTGATGATCCCGATACCACAAACGAGCCCGAAAACCAGAAGGCCATTATCATCACTGGCGCCAGCAGTGTCAGCGTCGGTGTGCAGCGCACCGACCTGAAGGCCTGGAACGCTCAGGCCGTGGTTAACAGCGATAGCAAGTACCAGAAGAACGGCATGTTCTACGAGAACGTCTCCGACGGCGTTTACACCCTGTTCAACGATAAGGGTTATGTCATCGCCGCCATGGTGATCGGCTCTGACGACGGCTCTAGCACCAGCTACGCCTGGGTCTCCAGCGGCAGCATGAACCGTGAGGGCTACGGCTCCGGCAAGTGGACCTACAGCCGCGACGTTATCGTCGATGGCAAGGAGGCCACCCTGACCGAAGATGAAACCAACGGCACCAAGACGCCCGATATCGGCGCTACCGCAAACTTCGCCAGCGGCGACGGCCAGCGCAGCCTCTGGTGGGAGGTCAAGACAAAGAGCGACGGTACTGTCAAGAGCGTGAATAAGATCACCGCCAGTACCAGCAACTACGATTACATCACCGACATTGACGACGACGACAAGGACGGCACCACCATTCTGGAGCAGAAGTTCAACTTGGACGATGGCAGCAAGGTGGGCGGCCCCTTCAAGGTCCGTGTCACCGGCAGCACCCTCCAGGTGGAGAGCCGCACCGGCGATATCCGCGGCTTCGCCGTGGCTCCCGACGCCGGCATCGCCGTGGTGAAGGATGAGCGCATCTACCGCAACGACGTGGCTCAGAACGAGTGGAACTACAAGGAAGACATTGAGTACTTCACCAACGACGATAACGCTGGTGGCCTAAAGAGTGCTGTCAGCTATCTGACCGACAGTGATGACTTCACCGGCTACATCGCCGCTGTCCTGAAGGACGGCCGTGCCGAGTGCGTGGTCCTCTACGACAAGGCCGACGACGATGTGGATATCGGCGGCAGCGGTGTCGGCGGCGACCTGTATGTCCAGGAGTCCACTGAGGGTGTCATCGACATCACCACCACCAAGAGCCTGAGCGCCCGGGAAGTGGCTGGCGTAGTCCGCAACTTCCTGAACGACAGCGATATCGACACTGTTACCTATGACTCCAAGACCAAAGAGGCCACTGTCACCTATAACAACGGCGATGTTGTGGTTTATGATGTGACCGTGAACGCTGTTTCCAGCGCCAACGAGGTTGCGGCTGCTGAGATGATGAACAAGGTTCAGGCCGCCATCAACAACGCTTCCAGCGCCGCCGACCGGCCCAATCCCAAGGCTAACATCAGCATCTCTGGCAACACCATGACAGTTAACACTACCAATGGGGACAAGGATTACTTCAATGCCGCCGCCAACAACCAGTCCATGCACGACTTAGCCCGCTTTATGGGCAAGCTGCACGATGCCGGTGCGGAGGAGATCATGTATGATGGTGATACCTTCGAGTGGGATACCACTCAGGGTGGAAACAGTAAGAGCCACTGGTATGATTCTACAAATTCTGTGACTCTGATTGCAGCTATTGTATCCGACCACGGCAGTACTGTTCAAGGTTGGAGCGATACTAGTGCTCATACACTGACTCTTAGCTTCACCGTTGATGGAATGCCTATGTCCATTGTTCTCGATCTGAGTGCTGCCTGATTAACGGGTTCTTTTGATTGATACACGACAATAATCCTGTTCAGCATTCTAAAATACCCCCGGGCCCTATGGCCCGGGGGTTCCTCAGTCTATCAAGTCCGATCGGCCATACGGAAGGAAATGACCGTATACGTGCCGCCGTTAAACTGGTAAGACGCTCGACGTTCAGACCAAATAGACATATCATCCTTGGTCCAGGTCATATACGCCGGGAAGTGCCCCACATTTGATTCGTGCCAGTCCAGGCTTGCTGTGCCCGGAAGAAGCGGATAAAGCGCTGTGCCAGCGATGATACACAGCAGGAAGGTTCCTTCAGGAAACGTAATCACCGTTGGAATGTCTCGTCCATAGGTTCCGGTACCCTTGTAAGTGTACAGCGCAACCTCACAGTTGCCCTTGCGGGCTAGCTCCGACGTATGCCTCATTGCCGTCTCCTCCAGCCCGGCCAGCGCCGTGTCGATTTTGGCGTTGTCGGCGTTGAAGTCCTCCATCAGAATGCGGTCGTCGCGCTCCCATTGGTTGAGGTTGTAATGTGGTGTGTGGTTGGTTGGCATGGGTTTGTTCCTCCTTTTTTCCGTAGGGACGCATCACGATGCGTCCGCTTTCTTTCTGATCCCTTCATTTGTGCGGTTTTATTTTGCGGTCCCAAATCGGTTCCGATTGGGCGGACGCTTCATTAAGCGTCCCTACATATGCGTATACGCGCGAAACCTCCTCACCCATACCGTGCACTCCCCCCAAAGTGGTACGTTTCCATACACTTATTGAAAATAAGGGGTTAGCATACCCATTTGACCCTAACAATAAGGGTGTCAACGCCAATCTGAAATTGTAAGAAAACGCCGAAGAAATTTTGTAGTTTTTCGACGGGGGTAACAAAATCAAATGTTTCCTTGATCAAATAGGGTATTTACAATTTGCTGTTTCTGGCGCATAAATTCTTTGCGTTCTTTCAGGCGATAAGACTCACCCTTGATGTTGATAACGGCGCAGTGATACAGTACCCGATCCAGGATGGCGGAGGCAATCGTAACATCGGCAAAGACCTCATTCCACTGGGAGAAGGTCTTGTTGGAGGTAAAAACAGTGGACATTTTCTCGTACTGCTTGGTCATGAGCAGAAAGAACAGGTTTGCACCTTGGATATCCATAGGGAGATAGCCGATCTCGTCGATAATGAGCATCCTGTACTTGGCCAGGACCTTGAGCTTGTCTGGCAAGCGGTTCTCAAAATGGGCCTTTTTGAGCTACTCAATAAGCTGGTGGCAATTGATGTAGTAGGTGGAGAACCGGTGCTGAGCCGCCACAAGGCCCAGGGCGGAGGCCAGATGAGTCTTGCCCACGCCGGGCGAGTCGAGAAAAACTACATTCTCCCCGTTTTCCAGGAAACGCATGGTGGCCAACTCGTCGATTTGGCGCTTGTCCCCGCAAGGGGGATGCGATGGCCCTAAGCGGCAAAGCCGCAGAGGGCCGTCCAATCGATGGAGGGCTGGAAGGAGAAATCGAAATCGTCTAGTGTCTTCTTGATAGGGAAGCCGGACATCTGGATCTGCTTCTCATAGGCCCGTCTCCGCTTGGATTTAGCCTCCTCTGAAAAGATATGATCTAAAACCTCCACAATATTGAGATTCTGATATGCTCCCTCTAAAGTAGACAGTGGAAAAACAAAACTGTCGAAATGGGGGG
>CAJUFJ010000020.1 GCA_910585815.1 uncultured Oscillospiraceae bacterium
CCCCATTTCGACAGTTTTGTTTTTTCACTGTCTACTTTAGAGGGAGCATATCAAAAATCGAAGCCGCCGTTTTCTGTTTCTCCAATTATAGTTTTGACAGACACAGCGGTTAAAGGAGATCGTTACTTATGAAATCCGCTGTGTTCAGAGCTGTCTTGCTAATTGCTGACATATCAAAAAAATCCCGGCCACCGCCGGGGAGTGTTCTACCTATAAATATGAACTGTTTAATCATCTAAATACTTTCTTCTATTCCGATGCGCCTGTCTTTGTTTTCAAGACGGGTGCATTTTTGCTGCTGAAACAATTATCCCGACTTCATTGCCGCAGCCCTCCCTCCCATCTGAATTTCAAAAAAATTCAGATGGGAGGAAAAGGCCATGTCATACAATCATGGCAAAGAAGAACGAAAATGGCAACGTTGGAAACTGGCTGAAGAAAAGGTGCTGCGGGCCTGCGGCATGGATGAAAGCACCATTGAACAGCTTCGCCTTTGGGACAAGGCTATGTTCAATTCGGACAGACGCTTTTATGAAAAGTTGCAGGACACAGGTACATATCTTGATAGCGTTGCCGGGAACAAAACATCAACCGAGATTTATACGGTGGAAGATCTGCTGAATGATATTGAAAATGCGGAACTGCTCAAAACCCTGCTGACAGCGGACAAGCTCACCTTGCAAATCTCTGTTCTGAAAATGAACGGGTATTCTACCAACGAAATCGCTGTACTTGTCAACCTGTCCACGGACGCCATTTATAAGCGGATAGCTGTACTGAAAAAGAAATTGAAAAAATTTCAAGGGTAACTCCAAAATCGCACGTCCCCACGGGCTGCTGGGTGAGAGGTCAAGTCCTCTCACCCAGCTTTTTTGTAGGAGGACGAGCGAATGACATTCATGGATAAGGTCTATACGCTTCGGACGGAAGTCCGTGGCGATGGGAAAACGGCGTATTTCATCAGCTTTACAGACGGCCAGGGCGAATTTTACGATTTGGAGGTATCGGAAGCGTTCTATACAGAATTTCGGCAAATGGAGCGCAAAAACCGCAACCTCCAGCAATCCGATTGGCGGCACCAGGAAGCGTCAGACTTGTGGGATGAAACGCTCTATAAGCGGGCGTTCAGAGTGCCCAAAAGCGTTGAGGAATTGATCTTTGACGCAGAACAGCAGGAACTTCTCCGTAAGGCTATTTCTGCCCTCCCTGAAATCCAGCGGCGGCGGTTCCTGCTCTACCATGAGTATGACTTCAACTACCGTCAGATTGGAGAGATGGAGCATTGCAGGCCGCAATCAATCATGCACTCGGTCACTCGGGCCAGAGAGAAGATAAAGGCGGTAATAGAAAAATATCGGGCCGGGTAATATTGAGATACCCTCATATCTCTGGATATGGGGGTATCTGCTAAATGTTCTCTAATGGAATTTTACTGATGTGAAATCCAGCGACTACTTCGCAGACGCAGTACAATGGGCGGTTGAAAAGGACATCACCAGCGGCACCAGTAAGACCACGTTCTCTCCCAACGAAACTTGCAGCAAAGCGCAGATTTTGACTTTCTTGTGGCGTGCGAACGGCTCACCGGATCCGACAGAGGCGAATCCCTTCACCGACATTAAGACTACCGATTATTTCTATAAGGCGGCTCTGTGGGCTGCTGAAAAGGGCTTGGTGTCCGGTTCCACCTTCGGTGCAAATGCAGATTGTACCCGCGCCATGACGATGGACTACATGTAGAAAGCGGCTGGAAGCCCCGCGCCCACTGACAAGGCTGATTTTACCGATGTTCCCGCCAACGCCGACTACGCGCAAGCTGTGGCTTGGGCGGTAGAGAACAAAATCACCAGCGGAACAGGCGGCAATAACTTCTCCCCCGCTGCTACCTGTACCCGCGGGCAGATTGTCTCCTTCCTGCACCGGGCTATGGGAAAATAAATTCGAGTAACTTTCGATGTTTTAACAACATATGGGCCATGAAAAAGCGCCCACCACCTTTTGAAAATGTAAAAGGTGGTGGGCGCTTTTTTCAAGTGTGGGAAATCCTTAATTTAATGACATTGGAGTAAGGCTCCGGGGGATTTTGCAGCTTATCAAAGAAGTAGCTGCGAGACCTAGGGCGCAAAAAGCCCCCTCTGTCGGCTTCGCCGACATCTCCCCCTGTCAGGGGGAGTCGGCCCTGCGGAGGCGGAGGTTTTTTGACAGGCTGAATAAATCCCTTGGAGTAAGGCTCCGGGGGATTTTGCAGTTCACCTTGACTACATAAAGAAATTCGAGTATAATTTATGTATCAAAGGAGGTGCTATTATGCCCCATATTCGCTCCAGCGCAGACCTGCGCAACAGCTACAACGAGATATCCACCTTCTGCCACGACCACGCCGAACCGGTATTTATCACCAAAAACGGGCGGGGTGATCTGGCCGTAATGAGTATTGAAACCTATGAACAGCTAACCAGCCGCTTTGAGCTTTACACCCTCCTGAAAAAGGGCCTTGACGACGTGGCCGAGGGCCGGACACGGCCTTTCTCGGAAGCGATGGCCGAATTAAGGAGCCGCAGGGGACGATGAACTATAACATTCACATTACGGACGAGGCGGACCACGATATGAACCAGGCGGTGGACTATATTGAGTTCTCCCTCCAGAACCCCGTGGCCGCCGACGCTCTGATGGATGCAGTCGATCTGGCGGTCAGCAGTCTGGCCCACATGCCGGAGCGGTACCGGCTGGTCGATGACATAGTATTGGCCTCCTGGGGCATCCGATTTATCCGGGTAAAAAATTACCTCGCCTTTTATACCGTATCCCCCCAAACAGCTATGGTCCACATCATCCGCTTTCTGTATGCAAAAAGCGACTGGGCTTTTATTCTCCGCAACAGCTATATGCCAGAGGCATAAGAGGCCCCCCGCATAAACGCCTGCCCCAAAGACATACCCGCCGGGATCAAGGTCCCGGCGGGCTTTTTCATCCCTTCATTTCCAACAGGGTCCTGGCCACGTTGTCCGCCCACAGCCGGCCCCCAGCGATGGCTTCGCTGAGGGAATTTCCGTGTCCTCCCACCTCCACCAGGATGGACCCCGGGCACAGCTGCTGGTTATACCGGCTCTTGCGCAGGACGGTGGGCCGGGCCAGGCTGGTATAGCCCTTCACCAGGTTTCGCTGCAAGCTGAGGGCAAAGGCCATATTGTCCTTCCACCGGGGATGCTCAGCCCCGCCGGCGTCGGTGCCTAGCACCATCATCACCTGGGCCACCTTCTCCCCCGCCTCAGTGGACACCATTTTATAAATTTCACCATCGCCGCCCACCAGGGCGTCCCGGTGGACGTCCAGAACCACCCGGATGGATGGATACCGCTCCAGCCACTGCTCCACCACCGCCTTGGAGCGGTCATAGGCCCCGTTGTAGGCGGGGTAGTCGCACAGGGTGGTGTCATGGATCACCTGAAAGCCGTAGGCCCGGAAGACGGTGGCCATCTCCTCCCCCACCCGGACCACGTTGTGGGCGCAGTCGGTGGTGCGGTAGGGGTCACTCTCCTCATAGACGTCCCCGTCGGTCATGGAGTAGGCCTCGCTGCCGTGGGTGTGGACAATCAGGATGTGGGGCCCCTCCCCCAGGGGCACATCCACCGTCCCCTCCCGGAGGAGGGAGGCGTCCAGCTCCCGGTCGGTGCGGTTGTACACATACACCCCGCCGTCCCGGAGGTACAGGCTGCCCTCCTTGCCCTGGCCGGTCATCTCCACAATGCCGTCGCCGCTGTCCGGCGGCTGGAGGTTGGGCTGGTCCATGTCCTCCTCCCCGTCCTCCGGGTCCGGGTCCTCCCCTCCGGCAGGCGCGCCGCCGCCCCCGCCGGCCCCCAGCTCCAGCACCGCCCCCTCCCCCTGCTCCAGCAGGGGGGAGGCCTCCAGCAGCAAACGCCGCCAGCCAGTGAGGCCCCTCGCCCCGCCGGGGAGCTCCCCCAGCTGGGCGGCCATCAGGGTCACCGCCAGGGCGGGCTCCTCCCCCAGGCCGGCCAGACCGTCCCCCATGGCCCCCAAGTCGGCCATCAGGCTCACCCCCCAGGCCGCCGCCAGCACCAGCCCCAGCGCCACCCCCCGGCGCAGGGCCCGTCCCACCTTGTTTTCCATAAGTACCACTCCTTATCCTGTGTAAGCTGTCACAATCAGCTTATGAGGGGCGGAGGATGGATATGTCACCCTTGTCTTTTGCCGGAAAAGATAGTATAATGTATAGGTTAAAATCGTGCTCTCTGGAGGTTTTTATGGAACGCACCACCCTGATTTCCCCCGCCGACGTGGAACAGCAGCTTGCCTTCTGCCAATCCGTGGCGGAACTCACCGCCCGGTGGCCGGAGGGGAAGCCCCTGGCCTTTGTGGACACCTACGGCTGCCAGCAGAACGAGGCCGACTCGGAGCGCATCCGGGGCTTTTTGGCAAAAATGGGCTTCGGCTTCACCGACGACGAGGAGCAGGCCCGGATCATCGTCATCAACACCTGCGCCATCCGGGAGCACGCCGAGCAGCGGGTCTTCGGCAACGTGGGAGCTCTGGTCCACGTGAAGCGCCGGCACCCGGACACCCTGATCTGTCTGTGCGGCTGCATGGCCCAGCAGCCCCATGTGGCGAAGAAAATCCGGGAGTCCTACCGCCATGTGGACCTGGTCTTTGGCCCCCACGCCCTGTGGAAGTTTCCCGAGATGGTCCACGGCCTTCTCACCCGCCGGGGGCGCACCTTCTCGGTGGCCGACGAGGCCGGGTCCATCGCTGAGGGCATCCCGGTGGTGCGGCAGGACAGGGTGAAGGCCTGGGTGTCCATTATGTACGGCTGTAATAATTTCTGCTCCTACTGCATTGTCCCCTACGTCCGGGGCCGGGAGCGGTCCCGCAGGCCTGAGGATATCCTGGCCGAGGTACGCCAACTGGCGGAGGAGGGGTATAAGGACATCACCCTCCTGGGCCAGAATGTCAACTCCTACGGCAGGGACCTGGCCGAGCCCATCGACTTTGCCGACCTACTGGAGCAGGTGAACGCCACCCCTGGGGACTTTCTCATCCGGTTTATGACCTCCCACCCCAAGGATGCCACCCAGAAGCTCTTTGAGACCATGGCCCGGTGCGAAAAGGTGGCCCCGGTGCTCCACCTGCCCTTCCAGGCGGGGAACGACCGGGTGCTCAAGGTGATGAACCGCCGGCACACCCGGGAGCAGTATCTGGAAAAAATAAAGGCCCTCAAGGCCCTGATCCCCGATATCGTCCTCACCTCCGACGTGATTGTGGGCTTTCCCGGGGAGACAGCGGAGGAATTTGAGGACACCCTCCGGGTGCTGGAGGAAGTCCGCTTCGACGCCCTGTTCACCTTCATCTTCTCCCCCCGCCAGGGTACCCCGGCGGCGGAGATGGACGACCCCATGCCCCGGGAGGAGAAGCTGGCCAATTTCAACCGTCTCACCGCCCTTCAGGACCAGATTTCCGAGGAAAAGCACGCCGCCTATGTGGGCAAAACGGTGCGGTGCCTGCTGGACGGCCTGTCCGACGACGAGCGTTACGACCTCACCGCCCGCACCCCCGGCAACCGCCTGGTCCGGGTGGTGGGCGACCCCGCCGCCCTGGGCCAGTTTAGGGACGTGAAGATCACCGGGGCCAACAAGTGGTCGCTGTTTGGAGAGCTGGTATAATTTGGCTCCTTAGTTGTACGTTTTCGTGCAATTATCGCACCTATAAAGTAAATGGTAAAGTAAATGAAAATGCTAATGTTATTGTAAATGTGCCGCAGCAGGCGGCGCACAGAGAGAGAGAAAGAAGGTAGACCCCCATGGCGGAGCTTACCCCCATGATGCAGCAATATCTGGACATCAAGGCCCAGAACCCGGACAGCATTTTGTTTTTCCGGCTGGGGGACTTTTACGAGATGTTCAACGAGGATGCCAAGCTGGTATCCAAGGAGCTGGACCTGACTCTGACCACCCGGGACCGGAACAAGCCGCCGGACCAGCGCACCCCCATGTGCGGGGTGCCCTACCACTCCGCCGACAGCTACATCGCCCGACTGATTGCCAAGGGCTATAAAATCGCCATCTGCGAGCAGACCGAGGACCCGGCCCAGGCCAAGGGGCTGGTGGACCGGGATATCATCCGGGTGGTGACGCCGGGGACGGTGATCGCCTCCTCCATGCTGGAGGACAGCAAAAACAACTACATCTGCGCCATCTACGCCGACTCCGCCGCCTTCGGCCTGTGCCTGTGTGACATCTCCACCGGTGAGGTATACGCCTCCTCCTTCCCCGCCGGGGCGGAGGGGCTGGGGCACCTGCAAAACGAGCTGGCCCGGTTCCACCCCGCCGAGGCGGTGCTGTCCTCGGGGGCGTACAGCACCGACGGGCTGGCGGACTTCCTCAAGGTGCGGCTGGACTGCCTGTGCGAGAACGGCGGCGAGGCCCGCTTCCGCATGGGGGCGGCCCGGCCCCTGGCGGAGAAGCAGTTCCAGAGCGGCCTGACCGCCATCCCGCCCCGGGACGAGGCCGCCCTTCAGGCCGCCGGGGGGCTGCTGGCCTACCTCTACGAAACCCAGAAGACCGACCTGAGCCACATCTCCCACTTGACCTACTACACCGCCGGCCAGTTTATGGAGCTGGACCTCACCGCCCGGCAGACCCTGGAGCTCACCGCTACCATGCGGGGCAAGGAGAAGCGGGGTTCCCTGCTGTGGGTGCTGGACAGGACCAAGACCGCCATGGGCGGCCGGCTCCTCCGGGGCTGGATGGAGCGGCCCCTGCTCTCCCCGGTGCAGATTGCCCGGCGGCAACAGGGGGTGGCCGACCTGGTGGAGGACGCCATCACCCGGGAGGAGTTATCTTTGGCCCTCCGGGAGGTCACCGACCTGGAGCGGCTGGCCGGCCGGGTGGTGTACGGCTCCGCCGGAAGCCGGGACCTGGCCGCCCTGTCCGCCGGGCTGGGACGGCTGCCCCACATCCGGGAGCTGCTGGCCCACTGCCCCTCCCCCCTCCTTCAGGAGCAGCTGGGGCAGCTGGACGACCTGCCCCAGCTGCGCGCCCTGCTGGACAGCGCCCTCCGGGACGAGGAGGAAAAGCCCCTGCCCTTCTCCGTGCGGGAAGGGGGCTTCATCCGCCCGGGCTACAACGCCAAGGTGGACGAGCTGCGCTCCCTGCTCACCAACGCCAACGGCCACATCATCGACATGGAGGTCAAAACCAAGGAGCAGACCGGCATCAAGAACATGAAAATCACCTCTAACAAGGTGTTTGGATACTACATAGAAGTCGCCAAGTCCCAGACCGGGCTGGTCCCCGACCACTGGACCCGGAAGCAGACCACGGTGAACGCCGAGCGGTACATCTCCCCCGAGCTGAAGGAGCTGGAGCACGCCATCCTCTCCGCCCAGGACCAAGTGACCGCCCTGGAGTACCAGCTCTTTTGCGAATTAAAGGAGGCCGTCTGCCAGCAGGTGGACCGTATCCAGCGGACCGCCGCCGCCCTGGCCCAGGTGGACGTCCTCCAGTCCTTCGCGGCGGTGGCCGCCGCCGGCGGCTACTGTATGCCCCAGGTGGACAATTCCGACACGCTCACCATTGTGGAGGGCCGCCACCCGGTGGTGGAGAAGATGCTGAAGGGGGCCCCCTTCGTCCCCAACGACACCCACATGGACGGCGGGGACGACCTGGCCGCCATCATCACCGGCCCCAACATGGCGGGCAAGTCCACCTACATGCGCCAGGTGGCCCTGATTGTCCTCATGGCCCAGATGGGCTCCTTTGTCCCCGCCCGCTCCGCCCGCATCGGGGTGGTGGACCGGGTGTTTACCCGCATTGGGGCCAGCGACGATTTGGCCTCCGGCCAGTCCACCTTTATGGTGGAGATGACCGAGGTGGCCGCCCTGCTGCAAAACGCCACCAGGAAGTCCCTGCTCATCCTGGACGAGATCGGCCGGGGCACCTCCACCTACGACGGCATGGCCATCGCCCGGGCGGTGCTGGAGCACTGCGCCGATAAAAAGCGGCTGGGGGCCAAGACCCTGTTTGCCACCCACTACCACGAGCTCACCGCCCTGGAGGGAGAGATTTCCGGGGTAAAGAACTACAACATCGCCGCCAAAAAGCGGGGCAGCGACGTGATTTTCCTGCGGAAGATTGTCCGTGGGGGCGCCGACCAGAGCTACGGCGTGGAGGTGGCCAAGCTGGCCGGGGTGCCCGACCGGGTAGTGAAACGGGCCCGGGAGATTCTGGAGGAGCTGGAGGGCGGCAACGCCCCGGGTGTAGGGCGCGACGACCCCGGCGCGCCGTCCGGCTCTGTGCGGGCCGCCGAGTCGTCGGCCCCTACAGGCCAGGTGTCCCTGGGGGACATCGGCGGCGAGACCGTTCTGAAAAAGCTGCGCATGACCGACGTGAACATCCTCTCCCCCATCGAGGCGCTGAACCTGCTGGCCGAGCTGAAACAGGATTTGAACGGGGGATAGGCTCCCTCTCTGAGGGAGCTGTCAGCCGTAGGCTGACTGAGGGAGTCTTTCTTTGACGCACTCCCTCCGTCATGGGCTTCGCCCATGCCACCTCCCTCAAAGAGGGAGGCTTAGCCGCCTGCGGGCGGGACGAAAGGAGTCAACCATGAGACACACAAAATATCTTCTCCCGCTTCTGGCCCTCTGTCTGCTCCTCGCCGCCTGCGGGCCCAAGGAGGCGGCCCCGGAGGCCTCCTCCTCTGCGCCAGGGACCTCCGCCTCCCCGGCAGTGCCCGACCGGTCAGTGACCGATGTGCCGGAGCCGGACATCTCCCAGCCCGACGCCTCCGTGCCGGAGGAGCCCGCCCCGCTCACCGAGGAGGACAGGGCCGGCGCTATGGACGCCGCTTACGACTACTACCTGGGCACCGTCTTTGAGGTCCATTCCCTCACCGAGATTGAGCCCCGGCAGGGGGAAATTGCCTTTCAGGTGTCCTGCTCCAAGGGGGGCGTGAAGGTGGACCCGGACCGGACCATCAGCTTGGAGCAGAAAAACGGTGCATGGTCGGTGGTCAGTGAGGGGTACTGATATGTACCTCCACACCCACTACTTCATGAACCTGCGCCGCCCGGCCAGCCGGCTGGAGATCGTCACCATCGTGCTGGACGCGCTGGCCGTTTTCTTCATGCTGATTTTTGGGGTGGGATATGTCATTGCCATCCCCATGCGCAGCGGCGAGCCCTGGATGCTGGGGGTGACCGGGCTGCTGCTGCTGTTCGCCGCCATGCCCTGTACGCTGATTGCCCAGTTTCAGGGCCGGCGGCGGGAGTGGCTGCGGTGCAGCGGCTTCCCGGTGCAGGGACAGGTGGTCAGGGTGACGCGCCACCCCTCCGTCAGCTATGGAAATCAGCGCCACCCCTGGACCGTCCTGTGTGAATACCACTACGAGGGCCAGACCTACACTGTCCGCAGCACCTTTTTGTGGGACAAACCGGAAAAGCAGACAGCCCGGGTCTATCTGGACCAGCAGCGGCCCGCCCAGGCCTGGGTGGACCCCAGAAGCCTGGAGCATTGACTCCCTCCGTCACGGCTTACGCCGTGCCACCTCCCTCAGAGAGGGAGGCTTCTGTTGCAGGACCTGCGAGGCTCCCTCTCTGAGGGAGCTGTCAGCCGCAGGCTGACTGAGGGAGTAAACATAAGGAAAGCGAGCACATTTATGCCAAACATCCAAGTATTAGACCCCCACGTGGCCGATCTGATTGCCGCCGGCGAAGTGGTGGAGCGGCCGGCCAGCGTGGCCAAGGAACTGATGGAGAACGCCATCGACGCCGGGGCCTCCGCCGTGACGGTGGAGATATCCCACGGCGGCCTCACCTTCCTCCGGGTGACCGACGACGGCAAGGGCATCCCCGCCGGAGAGCTGAAGACCGCCTTCCTCCGCCACGCCACCAGCAAGCTGCGCACCGAATACGACCTGGAGGCCATCGGCACCCTGGGCTTCCGGGGGGAGGCGCTGGCCGCCATCGCCGCCGTCTCCCGCATTGAGGCTCTCACCCGCACGGCGGAGGCGGACCTGGGGGCCTCCCTGGCCCTGGAGGGGGGCGTGCCAGGCGCGGTGGAGGAGGCGGGGTGTCCCCTGGGCACCACCCTGGTGGTGCGGGACCTGTTTTTCAACACCCCCGCCCGGCTGAAATTCATGAAGAAGGACGCCGCCGAGGGGGCCGCCGTCTTTGCGGTGGTCCAGCGGGTGGCCCTGTCCCACCCGGAGGTCAGCGTAAAATTCATCCGGGACGGCAAACAGGAGCTGCTCACCCCCGGGGACGGCCAGTTGAAAAGCGCCGTCTACGCCGTGTTGGGCCGTGAGCTGGCCCTGGGCTTCCGGGAGGTGCGCTCCGCCGGGGAGGAGTTCTCCGTGGAGGGCTTCGCCTCCCTGCCCGCCTGCTGCCGGGCCAGCCGGAGCTGGCAGTTCTTCTTTGTCAACGGCCGGCAGGTAAAATCCCCCCTGATGGCCGCCGCTCTGGAGGAGGCCTATAAAAACCAGAAGATAGTGGGCAAATTCCCGGGCTGCGTCCTCCATCTGCGAACAAAACTCAGCGCCGTGGATGTAAACGTCCACCCGGCCAAGACCGAGGTAAAGTTTGGCGCCGAGCGGGCGGTGTTCTCGGCGGTGTACCACGCCGTCCTCTCCGCCCTGGAGGGGGACCCCTCCCACCCCCGGGCGGTGCTGAAAAACACGGAGATCCCCGGTGTGCGGCAGCAGGATACGGTGACGGAGAATCAGCTGCGCATCGGTAGCGCGCCCGCCTCCCCCTTTATGGGAGAGGTGGCCCGAAGGGGCGGAGGGGGTGCCAGTTCCTTGCCGCCCCCCTCAGCCGCCGCCAAAGGCGGCGGCAGCTCCCCCACCAGGGGGGAGCCAGGGGTCCCTGCGTCTACGGTGGTCCGGGTCCACGACAACAGCTATACGCCCCCTGCCCCTGTCCCGCCGCAGCGGCCAAAGCCTCCTTTGGAAAGGAGGTGCCCCAGCCCGCAGGCTGGGGCGGAGGATTGCGTTTCGCGCAGCGAAACATACGATGTAAACAAGGTTTCCGAGCCTGTGTGTGCTCCGCACATTTCGCCTGCGGCGAAATCAATCCTCAGTCAGCCTGCGGCTGACAGCTCCTTTCACTGCGCAGCCGTTGGCGGCTCTGCCGCCTTACGGATGCGGCGTCCCCCTTGCGGGGAAAAGGAGCCTGTGCTCGCTGCGGCGGGGACGGAGGAGCTTCCCTGGCGGATGGCGGGGGAGGTCCTTAACACCTACATCATTGTGGAACAGGGGGACACGGTCTACCTCATTGACAAGCACGCCGCCCACGAGCGGATGAACTTCGACCGCATGAAGGCGGAGGGCTACGACCCCATGGCTCAGACCCTGCTTACCCCGGCCATCTGCCGCCTGACCCCGGCCCAGCGGGAGGTACTGCTGGCCCACCGGCCGCTGCTGGAGGAATTTGGCTTTGAGGTGGACGAGCTGGGGGCCGATCTGGCGGTGCGTCAGGCCCCCTTTGATGTGGACGTAGGGGAGGTCCCCGCCGCCCTGGAGGAGCTGGCCCAGCGCCTGCTCACCACCGGCAGCGCCGACCCCGCCGCCGCCCGGGATGAGCTGCTCCACACCATGGCCTGCAAGGCGGCCATCAAGGGGGGCTGGCACAGCGCCCCCCAGGAGCTGGAGCGGGTGGCCGCCGCCGTCATGTCCGGGCAGGTGAAGTACTGCCCCCACGGCCGCCCGGTGGCAATTACGCTGACCCGCAAGGAGCTGGAAAAACAGTTCAAGCGGGCATAAAAAAGCCCCCGCAGGGCAAGCCTTCCACCCGCAGGGGGGAAGGCGCCAAAAGCCTCCTTTAGAAAGGAGGTGCCCCAGTGCGCACACTGGGGCGGAGGATTGCGTTTTGCGAAGCAAAACATACGAAGTAAACAAAGATTAGGATTATTTCATACATTTTGCCTTCGGCAAAATACAATCCTCAGTCAGCCTGCGGCTGACAGCTCCTTTCAAAAGGAGCCTACCCCTCTGTCGGCTTCGCCGACATCTACCCCTGTCAGGGGGAAGGCTTTGGGGTGCATACCTGTACGTGTCAGAAAAGGCAAGGGTAGAACCCTTGCCCTACATGCGGCCCTGTTCACAAAAAACCTTCGCCCCCCGCATGGGGGTCCGGATTGAAAGGAGGTCCTCTATGTCCTGGAACGAATCTCTCTACCAGTACCACAAGGCCCGCGGCGGGCAGTTTCTGGCGGGCGAGGCGGACGACGGTCTGTTAATCCTCACCTGGAAGGACCGGCCCCTGGCGGTGGACCTGTCCATGGTCACCGGCGGGCGGAGCGGTACCTTCTCTTACGTCCGGGCCCGGGTGCCCGTCACGCTGGCCAAGCCCTATGAGCTGACCATCGGGGCGGAAAAGGCCCTGTCCGGTGGGGTGAACACGGTGCTGAAATCGGTGTCCGGCATTGCCGGCTACTCCACCGACTTCGGCTGCCCCGAGGTCACCAAAAAGCGGCTGATCCGCACAGAAAACATCCCCTTTACCAAGCTGGTGCTGGGCAGTCTGGAGCTGCGCAATGCCCTGCTGGCCTGTCCGGAGGACAAGATGGAGGTCCGCCCCGGCCCGGGCGGAGGGCCCCATCTGATCACCGTCACCACCGCCGCCGCGGTCAATGGCCTCAGCGGCGACGGCGGAGGCTGGTATCTGGGCAGCCGGGATTATATCTCGGTTTTCGACACCGAGGAGGAGCAGGCCCGGGAGGCGCGGCAGGTGGAGGAGAAATTTTTCCCCCGGATGGACCGCTTTCTGGAGCTGGTCCGGGCGGCTTACAACGCTGTTACGCAGTGGCCGATGTGAGGGCCTCCAGCATGAGGCTTACCCCCAGGCGGAAGCCCTCGCGGTAGTAGTAAAAGCCCTCCCGGTCGATTCGCTCCCCGTCCAGGGACAGCAGAGAGTCCAGAAATTCGCTCCCAAGGGTCTTTTGCACTTCCTCCCACTTTGCGCTCAGCTTTTTGTTTAATTCTGCCTCTCCTAAATTATATTTTGGGGTAATATTATAGGTGTCGTTGTAAATTTCAAAGAGAAGTCTGTCCATCCCTGCGCCTCCCAACTGTTCCTTTTACCGGAACTTACGGGCATATTATATTCCTTTTGCCGGAACTTGTCAAGGGGGAGATTCTACTGTTTTCAAAAGAATTATTTGGCCAGAGGATGAAGGAAATTCGTTTAAAGGCCGACGTAAATCAAACTGATTTCGGCTTGATTATCGGAACAAGAAAGAGCCACGTCAGTGAAATTGAAAGCGGCACCGCTTGTACTACCGTTGAAGGGCTTGCCGCGCTGTGTAAACACTACAACGTATCCGCCGACTACCTGCTGGGCCTCACCGACGAGCCCAGGCCCTATAAGCGGAAGAAAAACTGACGGGGAAATTTCTCCGTATCTCTTGCATACTCCGGGCGGGTTATTGTATCATGGTTCAATAACGCCACTGGAAATTCCGGGGAGTGTCCTGCTGCGTATTTTATCGCAATCACGTGAATTGGTACACTCTGTAGGGGCGCACAGTGTGCGCCCGCGGGCGGACCATGTCCGCCCCTACATAAGGACACGCCCAAATTCCGGCCGGTACGTTATGTAGGGCAGGGGTTCTACCCCTGCCTATCCCCGTAAGGGGATAAAATGTCCTCCGTCCCCCGCAGAGCAAACCTTCCACCCTCCGGCGGGAGGCTTTGGTGCATCCCTGAGTCCCCCTCACCCGGCTTCGCCGGGAGCTCCCCCACAAGGGGGGAGCCAGATGAGGCAAGGGCAGAGCCCTTGCCCTACATGCGGCAGGTTTCCTGAATTTATCAGACAAGCGTAATAGACAGTTTTTATTCCCCTATCCCATTTCGACCCTGTTCGCAAGGAGGCGATTCCCATGCCCCCCAAAATACTTGTCATCACCGGCCCCACGGCCTCGGGGAAGACCCGGCTGGCGGTGGAGTTGGCCAAGGCCCACAACGGCGAGGTGGTATCCGCCGATTCCATGCAGATTTACCGCCGCATGGACATCGGCACCGCCAAGCCCACCCCCGGCGAGATGCAGGGCATCCCCCACCACATGATCGACGTGGCCGACCCGGAGGAGGACTTCTCCGTGGCCCGCTACGTGGACATGGCGGCGGCGGCGGTGGACAGCGTGCTCGCCCGGGGCCGGCTGCCCATTCTGGCGGGGGGGACGGGGCTGTACATTGACTCCCTCCTCTCCGGCCGGACCTTCGCCGCCTTCGACGAGGCCAGCCCCCTGCGGGCCCAGCTGGAGGCCCGCTATGCCCGGGAGGGGGGGCCGGCCCTGCTGCGGGAGCTGGCCCAGGCCGACCCGGACACCGCCGCCCGCCTCCACCCCAACGACGCCAAGCGCATTGTCCGGGCCCTGGAGGTGTGGCTCACCACCGGCCGGACCATCACCCAGCACAACCGGGACACCGCCGCCCTGCCCCCCCGCTACCACGCCCTCACCCTCACCCTGGACTTTCAGCGCCGGGAGGACATGTGGGCGCGCATCGACCGCCGGGTGGACCAGATGATGGCCGCCGGCCTGGTGGAGGAGGTCCGGGCCCTGCTCCGCAGCGGCGTGCCGGAGCGGTGCACCGCCATGCAGGCCATCGGCTACAAGGAGATGGCCGCCGCCCTCCGCACCGGAGGGGATACCGCCGCCGCCGCAGAGGAGATCAAGCTGCGGTCCCGGCAGTATTCCAAGCGCCAGCGCACCTGGTTCCGCCGCAATCCCCAGGCCCGGCCCATTTTTTGGGGCCCCGAGCCGGATTTTGCAGACGTGCTACAGCGTTCGACAGCATTTCTGGAAGAATTTGGTATATCATAGTGGCACCGCAGGGCCTGTCCCTGCGTGAAAGAAATAAGGAGTGTGCTACATAATGACAAAGACCAACAACCTCCAGGACATTTTCCTCACCCAGGCCCGCCGGGAGCGGCGGAGCATTACCATGTTCCTGATGAACGGCTTTCAGATGCGGGGCTGCATCACCGGCTTCGACGCCTTCACCGTGGTTCTGAGCAGCGACGGCAAGCAGCAGATCATCTACAAGCACGCCATCTCCACCATCGTCCCCGAGCGGCCCATTCCGCTGACTGAGGAAGAAGTGTAAAATGTGGGACCCGGCCCCCTGGCCGGGGCATAGCCCGCCGAGGGCGGCGGGCTCCACACTCGTTTCACCCGAAAGAAAGAGAGAACCCTATGAAGCAAGGAAAGCCCCTGATTACCTTTGTCATCCTGGCCATGGCGGCGGCCGTGTGCCTCTACTTCGCCTACTACACCTTCAACGCCCTCAACGAGCCCTACCGCACCACCCAGGTATACGCCTACACCGCCCACGACAGCGTGACGGCGGAGGGGCTGGTGGTGCGGGAGACCCTGCTGCTCCCCGCCCAGAACGGCATCCTGGAGGTCACCCGGGCGGAGGGGGAGAAGGTGGGCAAGGGCCAGCAGGTGGCCCTGGTCTATCAGAACTCCCAGGCCCAGGCCAGCCAGGCCCAGATTGAGGAGCTGGAGATGGAGATTGAGCTGCTGGAGTACGTCACCGGCCGGGAGAACAGCGTGGACTCCGCCGCCCGGCTGGACGAGGACATCCTCCAAGCGGTGGTGGACCTGCGCTCCTCCTACGCCCGGGGGGACTACACCCAGCTCCGGGACCAGGTGATGGGGGTGAAAAGCAGCGTATTAAAGCGGGGCTATACCTACGGCGAGGGCCTCGCCTCCGGCGACCTGACCGCCCGGCTGCGCCAGCTGAAGGAGGAGCTGGCTATCCTCACCCGGCAGTCCGCCCTGGCCACCACCCGGGTGTCCGCCCCGGTGCCCGGGGTGTTCTCCGGCCTGGTGGACGGCTACGAGTCCCGCCTCACCCCGGAGACGGTGTATCAGCTCACCCCCACCTCCCTCCAGGAGCTGATCAACAGCCCCGCCGGGGAGGACAGCGGGGCCATGGGCAAGCTGATTACCTCCGACACCTGGTATTTCGCCGCCAACCTGCCCAAGTCGGCGGCCGCCCGTCTGGAGGAGGGGGACACCGCCACCCTCCGCTTCACCGGCGAGCTGAACCGGGACGTGGACATGAACGTGGACCGCATCGGCCCCACCGAGGGGGAGCGGACCCTGGTTGTCTTCTCCTCCAACCGGTATCTGACCCTCACCACCCTGCTGCGCCACCAGACGGTGGAGCTCATATTTGAGAGCTGGTCCGGCCTGCGCATCCCCAAGGAGGCCCTGCACCTGATCCAGCCGGCCCAGGAGGAGGGCGCCTCCGCCGCCGGGGAAAACAGGCTGGTGGTATACGCCCTGGCCAACGGCCGCAGCGAGCAGCGGGGGGTGGAGATTGTCCACGAGGGGGAGAACTACTACGTGGTCCGCCCGGTGGGCAGCGGCCGCAAGGTCCTGCGGGACGGCGACACCATCATCACCGCCGCCACCGGCCTTCAGGATGGCCTGCTGCTGGAGGGGTAAAAGCGTCCCCCTCTGTCCCCCGCAGGACAAGCCTTCCACCCTCCGGGGGGAAGGTGCCCCCGAAGGGGGCGGATGAGGGGGCGGGGCGGGCAAGCAGTTCTTGCGGTAAGAGGCGCTAACCTCACCGCACCCTCATCCGTCACGGCCTCCGGCCGTGCCACCTTCCCCCTGGAAGGGGGAAGGCCATTCCCAAAACATAGAGAGAAGGAATCATTATGGACCTGACCCAAAACATCCAAGCGGTTCAGCAGAAGCTTGCCGCCGCCGCCAAGGCGGCGGGGCGCGACCCCGCCGGGGTCACCCTCTGCGCCGCCACCAAGACCCAGTCAGACGCCGCCATCCGCGCCGCCATCGCCGCGGGCATCCGGGTATGCGGGGAGAACCGGGTGCAGGAGCTCACCGCCCACCTGGAGGCAGACGCCTACGCCGGGGCGGAGGTCCATTTCATCGGCCACCTCCAGACCAACAAGGTACGCTATGTGGTGGGCAGGGCGGCCCTGATCCACTCGGTGGACTCGGAGCGGCTGCTCCGGGCCATCGACAGCCAGGCGGACAAGCTGGGCATTGTTCAGGATATCCTCCTGGAGGTCAACGTGGCCCGGGAGGAGAGCAAGGGGGGCGTCACCCCGGAGGCCCTGCCCGCCCTGGCCGAGCTGGCCCTGAGCTGCCCCCATGTCCGGCTGCGGGGATTGATGGCAATTCCGCCTGTGTCAACGGTTTCCGGCGGGAATCGAAAATATTTTGCCCAAATGCGCCATTTTCTTGTTGACATAATTGGGAAAATGTCGGATAATTATAGTGTTGTGGACTGTCTATCTATGGGCATGAGCGGCGACTATGAGGACGCCATCGCCGAGGGCGCCACCCTTGTCCGGGTGGGTACCGCCCTCTTTGGGCCCCGCCCCTACCCGGCGGGCCCCGCCCGCTGACTGCGGGGCGCCCATGGTTTCAGATCATATTTTTGAGAAATGAGGACTTGATTGATGGGTATTTTTGATGAGTTCAAGCGGCTGGCTCACCCCTACGAGGACGAAGACGAGGACGACTATGATGATTTCGACGTCTCCCCCCGCCCTGTAGAGCGCCGGGAGCGGGCCTCCGAGCGCCCCGCCCGGGATCGGGACCGGGACGGCTACAGCAGCGGCTATAACAGCTACAGCGCCCCCTCCAGCGACGACGACCGCCGCTCCAACAAGGTGGTCAACATCCGGGCCGCCACCCAGCTCCAGGTGGTGCTGGTGAAGCCCGAGCGGTTTGAGGACGCCTCCTCCATCGCCGACCACCTGCGGGAGAAGCGCACTGTGGTGCTCAACCTGGAGTCTACCAACGGCGAGATCGCCCGCCGCCTGCTGGACTTCCTGGCCGGGGTGTCCTACGCCAACGAGGGCAAGATCAAGAAGGTGGCCATCTCCACCTACATCATCACCCCCTACAACGTGGACATCCTGGGCGACCTGATCGATGAGCTGGAGAACAACGGGCTGTATTTTTAAAGAAAAATATGCCCGTGCGCAATGGCGGCTGAGACCGCCCCGACATAGATTATTTGGGGGATTACTATGCTCACACCACAGGAAGTATCCGAGCGCGCCTTTCAGAAGGCGTCCTTCGGCGGCTATAACATGGCCCAGGTGGATGAATTTCTGGACATCCTCACCGGGGACTACTCCGCGCTTTTCAACGAAAACGCGGTGTTGAAAAACAAGATGAAGGTGCTGGTGGACAAGGTGGAGGAATACCGCTCCACCGAGGAGGCCATGCGCAAGGCCCTGCTGGCCGCCCAGCGGATGGCCGACGACCTGGTGAAGGAGGCCGAGCGGAAGAAGGACGAGCTCCTGGCCCAGACGGAGAAGGACGTGGTCACCCGCCGGGCCGAGCTGTCCCACGAGCTGGAGGCTGAGGAGTACCGCCTGAAGAAGGCCCAGGAGCAGACCGCAGCCTTTGTGGAGAAGGTACGCGCCCTCCACATGCAGGAGGCGGAGTACCTGGCCCAGCTGGAGGGGCTGTGCCCCCCCGATGCCAGGCCCGCCGCCGACCCGGTGCAGGAGAAGGCCGACGAGATTGACGACAACGTCCAGCGCCTGCTGGCCCAGGCCATGGAAGCCGCCACCGCCGAAAACCTCCGTTCCCGGGCTGCGGAGGAGGAGGACCGGGACCTGTCTGACACCGCCGAGTTCGCCCCCGGCCAGCCCGTCGAGGAGGACGAAGGCTTCCCCCCCGACGACGAGGAGGATTACCAGGACGAGGACGACGACCGCCGTCCCCCCATGGGCAGCCGCATCAACTTCGGTGAGCTCCAGTTCGGCCAGGACTACGAGATTACCTGAGAAAACCCTCTCCGCCCCAGTGTGCACACTGGGGCACCTCCCCCAAAGGGGGAGGTAAATGAAGCTCCCCCTTTGGGGGAGCTGTCTGGCCGCAGGCCAGACTGAGAGGGCCCGTCTTTTATTGGAATGAAAATATAACACCCCTCCCCCTCACGGGGGCAGGGGCGTTGCCGCGTTGTCAGTTTTGTCGAAAATGAGGTGTTCCCTGTGAAACTGCTTACCGCCGCCCTGAACGGCATGCCGGAATTTCAACAGCTCCTTTCCGCCCTGGAGGGGGGCCGCTCCCCTGTGGCCCTGTCCGGGGCGGCGGCCATCCACCGCTGCCACATGGCCGCCGGCGTCGGCCTGATTACCGGGCGCCCGGTGGTGGTAATCTGCGCCGACGAGACCGAGGGCGCACGGCTGGCCCGGGACCTGGCCGCCTTCGCCGGGGTCCCCATCCCGGTGCTGGGCCCCCGGGACTTCACCTTCCACAACGCCGCCGCCCTCTCCCGCCAGTGGGAGCACAGGCGGCTGGCCCTGATGCGGGCGCTGGCCCGGGGGAAGCTCCCCCTCCTGGTGGCCACGGTGGAGGGCCTGCTCCAGCGGACCATTCCCCTGAAAACCCTGGAGCGCTGCTGCCGGGAACTGAAAATCGGCGGCGTCTACGACCTGAATGAGCTGGCCGAGGACCTGTCCGCCGCCGGGTATGCCCGGTGCGAGCAGGTGGAGGGGGTGGGCCAGTTTGCCCTCCGGGGTGGCATTCTGGATGTGTTTTCCCCTGGCATGGACCGCCCCGTCCGTGTGGAGTTCTTCGGGGACGAGGTGGACGCCATGGGGGTCTTCGACCCCGCCACCCAGCGCCGGACGGAAAACGTCACTTCCGCCCTGCTCCTCCCCGCCGCCGAGGTGCTGCCCCAGCTGGCCCCCGGCGGAATGGGGGAGCTGAGCAAAAAAATCGGAAAGCTGGCCGCCAAGGCCCTGCAAAACGGGAATAAGGCGCTGGCCGCCACCCTGGAGCAGGACGGCGAAGCCATCGCCCAGGGGCGGACCTTCCCCGCTCTGGACCGCTACCTCCCCCTGATCTACCCCGAGCTGTCCGGGGCGGCGGACTACCTGCCCCCCGACGCCTGCGTAATATTTGACCAGGCTCCCCGGGCAGCGGACCGGGCGAAATCCTACCAGTGGCAGCTGGAGGAGGACGGAAAGTCCCTCCTGGAGCAGGGGGAGCTGGACCCCTCCTGTACCGAGCTGGCCCTCACCTTCCCCCAGCTTCTCAGCAAGCTGGAGGACTTCCCCCTGGTCTATCTGGACTCCTTCACCACCGCCTCCTATCCCACGCCCCCCAGGGAGCTGCTCTCCATCACCGCCAAGCAGCTGCCCCCCTTCCTGGCCAGCCTGGAGACGGCGGTGCAGGACCTGGCTCACTATCAAAACAGCGGCTTTGCCGCCCTGGTGCTGGTGTCCGGCGAGCAGCGGGCCATCGACTTGCAGACCCTCCTCCGGGAGCAGAAGATCAAATCTGCGGTGGACTTCCAGCTCAGGGAGCTGCCCGGGCCCGGCCAGGTGGTTATCACCCTGGGGGGGCTGTCCAGCGGTTTTGAGTACCCCGAGCGGAGGCTGGCCGTTCTCACCGAGGGGGAGAAGGCCGCCGGAAAGAAACCCCGGCGGCCCAAGGACGCCACCAACCGGCAAAAGCTGAAGTCCTATGCCGACCTCACCCCCGGCGACCTGGTGGTCCACGAGCACCACGGGGTGGGCCGCTACGTGGGCATGGTGAAGATGCCGGTGGAGGGGGTGGAACAGGACTATGTAAAAATCGCCTACGCCGGCACCGATGTGCTCTACGTCCCCGCCACCCAGCTGGACCTGGTGAGCAAGTATATCGGCGGCGGCGAGGACGCCAACGAGACCCGAAAGCTCAACCGTCTGGGGGGCCAGGAGTGGGAGAAGGCCAAGAAGAAGGCAAAAAAGGCGGTGCAGGACCTGGCCAAGGGGCTCATCCAGCTCTACGCCCAGCGCCAGCGCCAACCGGGCTACGCCTTCGCCCCCGACTCCCCCTGGCAGCGGGAATTTGAGGAGCAGTTTGAATACACCGAGACCGATGACCAGCTGCGGTGCATCGGGGAGATCAAGCAGGACATGGAGCGCCCCACCCCCATGGACCGGCTGCTGTGCGGCGACGTGGGCTACGGCAAGACAGAGGTGGCCTTTCGGGCCATGATGAAGTGCGTGCTGGACGGCAAGCAGACCGCCATCCTGGTGCCCACCACCGTCCTGGCCCGGCAGCACTACCTCAACGCCCTGCGCCGCTTCCAGAAGTACCCCGTCAACATCGACGTGGTGTCCCGCTTCCGCACCCCCGTCCAGATGAAGGAGACCCTCCGCCGGGTGGAAAATGGGGAGGTGGACATCCTCATCGGCACCCACCGGCTGTTCAACAAGGATGTCCGCTTTAAGGACCTGGGCCTGCTGGTGGTGGACGAGGAACAGCGGTTCGGCGTGCAGCACAAGGAGAAGCTGAAGGAGAATTTTAAGCAGGTGGATGTGCTCACCCTGTCCGCCACCCCCATCCCCAGAACGCTGAACATGGCCCTGTCCGGCATCCGGGACATGTCCACCCTGGAGGAGCCGCCGGCGGACCGCCAGCCGGTGCAGACCTATGTGCTGGAGCACGACTGGAATCTGCTGGCCGACGCCATGCGCCGGGAGCTGGAGCGGGGGGGGCAGGTATTTTACCTTCACAACCGTGTCGAGACCATCGACCGCTGTGCCGCCCGCATCCAGATGCTGCTGGGGGAGGACGCCGCCATCGGGGTGGCCCACGGCCGCATGTCTCAGGAGGCCATCGACGACGTGATGGCTCAGATGACCGACGGGGAACTGAACGTGCTGGTGTGCACCACCATCATCGAGACGGGCATCGACCTGCCCAACGTGAACACCCTCATTATGGAGGACGCCGACCGGCTGGGCCTGGCCCAGCTCCACCAGCTCCGGGGCCGGGTGGGCCGGTCCAACCGCCGGGCCTTCGCCTACCTCACCTACCGGAAGGGGAAGGTGCTCAGCGAGGTGGCCTCCAAGCGGCTGGAGGCCATCCGGGAGTTTGCCGAGTTCGGCTCGGGCTTTAAAATCGCCATGCGGGACCTGGAGATAAGGGGCGCGGGCAACGTGCTGGGCCCGGAGCAGTCCGGCTTTCTTCTGTCGGTGGGTTACGATATGTACCTGAAACTGCTGGAGGAGGCCGTCCTGCTGGAGCAGGGCCAGCCCCTGCCCACCCGCACCGAGTGCGCCGCCAATTTGAGCGTGTCCGCATCTATCCCGGACCGGTATGTCCCCTCGCCGGAGCAGCGGATGGACCTGTACCGCCGCATCGCCAACCTGCGCAGCGAGGAGGAGGCCGACGAGCTGGTGGACGAGCTCATCGACCGCTACGGCGAACCGCCCCGGCCGGTGAACAACCTAATTTCGGTGGCCCTCCTCCGGGCGGCGGCGGCCCAGTGCCGCATCAACGACCTGGCACAGAAGGGGGACCGGCTGGTGTTTACCCTGGACGAGTTCCGCCTGGAGCCCTTCTCCGCCCTGTGCGCCCAAGAGAAGTATACCAAGCGCCTGCTCCTCATGCCCGGGGAGGTCCCCCGGTTCTCCTTCCGCCTGGCGAAAAACGAGGACCCCCTCCGGGCCGCCCGGCAGGTGGTGGAGGACTACGGGAAGGCGCTGGAGGCGTAAAAAGCCTTCGTCCCCCGCAGGGCAAAGCCTTCCACCCTCCGGGGGGAAGGTGCCCCCGAAGGGGGCGGATGAGGGGGCGGGGCGGGGACGCTATCCTTTCGATAAGGGGCGCTAACCTCGCCGCACCCTCATCCGTCACGGCTTCGCCGTGCCACCTTCCCCCTTTAAGGGGGAAGGCTTTTGGTGCATTCTTTCACTGTGTGTTTTTTGACGCGCTGGGACAGTAGCATACCAACCCCTAAAAGCAGAGAGACAGGGAGCCGGGCCGGCCCCCTGTCTTTTTCTGTGACCCCGCTCTGCGCCCCGCCGCCGGCTCGCTCACCATGTCACTTTGTCGATAATAATGCAAAAAACCGCTTGCGTATATGGTCGAAATAGTGTAAAATACATTTACGAGACAGCAGAAGCATAAAGGCAGGACGTGAGAGGTTGCCCCCTCCCACGCCCCTATGCAGGAGAGCGCGTTAAGCCCAAGTCCCACACAGCAGAAATTATCTGCGCCCAAAGTCCATTATAACGATTTCCCCGGCAATAATCAATGGGGAAATCAGGCGGACGTGTGCGTAGCTTCGGCGGTGTAGGGCTTTATACCCCTGCGCCGCTTTTGTTGTCTTGATGGGAACGCCTGCGGGGGCCGGGAGATCCCGCCCCTAAGGGCTGAACCATTAAGACAGGGGGAGAAAACCCCTATTAAAAACAGAGGAGCGATACTATGAGTAAAAAATTGTTATCCCTCGCGCTGGCCCTGGTGATGTGCCTGGGCCTGACTGTCCCCGCGTTTGCAGCAGGAGAACCTGGCTCCACCACAATCCAAGATGATGGCGGCTTCAGCTATACTTTATCCAAACCACTCGTGGGCACCCGTGTTGATGACCAACAAGGCGTAACTTACTATCAAATCCCGGAAGGCACCATCATCTCACCTGTAGTCCCCGAAGGAACCGTAAAAGAAGATGTAGAAGAAGAAGGGTATTATACAGGTGGCCGTCTTGTCTACAAACTGCCCAATGGTGGAGGTGTTGCGGCGTATGTTGTGGGCACCGTTTTTGATAGTATTTACGGTGGTTACGATGCTCAGTGGTTTGGCGACCTGGAGGGTATGTCTACCCTTGATTTCCTTGATGACGCTAAAGCCACTCCCACTCAGCCCTTGCCCGCTACTCCGCCTTTCGAGGGAGACAGAGGATATTGTTTAAGCCGTGGTTTTCGCGAAGACGACAACTCTTTCGGTGGTTTCGATCGCTATACCTATCTCTGGTTTGAGATAGTACCGGATAACGGGGGGACCACAACCACCCCCACCCAGCCCACTCAGCCCGCCGGAACCACCGCCTCCCCCACCAATGACAAGCTGGAGGTAAACGGCGCGGCGGCCGACCCCACGGTGTATAAGATCGGTGACAGCAACTATTTCAAAATCCGCGACGTGGCCGCCCTGCTGAGCGGCACAGAAAGGCAGTTCGCCGTGGGCTACGACGGCGAGAAGAACGCCGTAACCGCCACCACCGGCCAGGGGTATGACAAGCAGTCCGGCGACCTGGCAGGCGCCGCCGCCGGCGGCAGCCAGACCGCCGACCCCAGCAACGACGCCATCTATGTCAACGGCGAGAAGATTACCGCCGAGGTGTATAAGATCAACGGCTCCAACTACTTCAAGCTCCGGGATTTGGGCAAGGCCCTGAACTTCTACGTGGGCTGGAGCGCAGAGCGCGGCATGTATATTGAGACCAGCAAGCCCTACAGCGAATAAATAAACCGCGCGGCGGGTGACCGAACAGGTCGCCCGCCGTTTTTACTTGCCGTATAAATGGCTCTGCCCTTGCCCAGCCCCTTATTACGACGCAGCCGCTTTCAGATTCTTAATCCGGTAATTCTCCCCCGCCTGCTCGAACTCCACCGCCACGTCGGCGTCGAAGTGGGCGGTGAGGGTGTCGCCGGACCAGTGGAAGGGGATTTTGCTCCACCGCAGGAAGGACTCCGCGAAGATTTTGTGGTCCAGGTAGAAGTGCTGGATGCACTGGCTCACGCTGTTGATGAAGGTAATGCCGTCCACCGGCCGGAACAGCTCCCCGGGGGCCTCGCACAGGGCCACGAAGGCGGCCCCCTGGTCCCCGCCGGTGGGACAGCGGTAGTAGCACCGGTCCTCTGCCAGAGCCCCGCACACCACCATGGAGAAGTTGTGTCCGTTAAAGGTGTCGTTCAGCTCGCACTGGGCGTACATCAGGGGCTCCAGCCCCCAGGCCTGACCGTAGGTCCGGGCGATGTGGGCCTGGCCCAGCAGGTTGTCCGGGAAACTGTTCACGTTCTCCCAGCCCCACAGCCAGGAGTTGGACACATAGGACTCACTGCCCAGGAACTGCACCCGGAACTCATATTTTCCCAGGGTGAGGGTGCCCTTCTCAAAGTCCACGTACCAATCGGGCTCGTCCTTCACCAGCTCGGCCAGCCGGTTCTGCACGGTGTACATCTTGCCCAGGCAGGCGGAGAACACCTGGTCCCAGTCGGACATGTCCAGGCCGTCAGGGAAGAAGGACGCCAGCGCCCCGGGCCCCGCCTGGGAGGCGGGCTCCTCCTTCGGCCCCTGCTTTTTGCCGAATAAATTGCCAAACAATGCCATAGCGGTCGCTCCTCTCATTTTTTCAACAGTTTACCATACAATAATGACAATTGCAACCGCATGGTACGTCATGCAGGGCAAGGGTTTTACCCTTGCCTGTCCCACCACGTCCAGGTACGCGCCAAAAGCCTTCCCCCTTTCAGGGGGAAGGTGGCACGGGCGAAGCCCGTGACGGATGAGGGTGCGGTGAGGTTAGCGCCCCTCATCGAAAAGAACTGCTTACCCGCCCCGCCCCCTCATCCGCCCCAGTGTGCGCACTGGGGCACCTTCCCCCCGGAGGGTGGAAGGCTTTTCCTGCGGGGGGCGGAGGGTTTTTGATAATCTGCGGGGCCGCACAGCCTCCCCCCCACAAAAATCTGCGGAAAGCACCTTCTCCGGGCTTGCCCCGCTCCTGGATTTGTGGTATGATAGGGGCTGTTCACGATTTTCCGGCAAAGAAAGGAAGCATTTTATGAAAAACAGGAAACGTCTTGTGGCTTTTGCCCTTGTTCTGTCCCTCACCGCCCTGAGCGGCTGCGGTCCGAAGCCCTCCGGCTCTGCCGGCTCCGGTTCTGCCTCCGGTTCGGGCTCGGGCAGCTCCGACTCCATCACCCCCATGGACCTCTCTAAGGTCACCGACCCCGCGCTGGCCGTCGCCGGTGTGGCGGGGGAGGAGGTGCTGGTCAAGCTGGGCACGGCGGAGATTACCGCCAACGACTACCTCTACTGGCTCCAGCGGAGCATCAGCGACTACCTGGAGCCCTTCGGCGGCCAGATGACCACCCTCCCCTGGGACACTGAGATGTCCGACGGCCTCACCTTCGGCCAGTATATGCTGGACAACGCCCTGGACGCCGCCGCCCTCCACTGCATGCTGCGGGAGCTGGCCCGGCAGGAGAACCTCACCCCCGACCCCGAGGTGGCCACCCAGGTGGATAAGCAGTACGCCGACATGGTGGTCCAGGCGGGCAGCGACGAGAGCCGGGTCATTCACACCCTCTGGACCCAGATGCTCTCCCGGGAGCTGCTTACCACCCTCAACGAGAACACCGAGCTGTTCGACCAGCTGGCTGAGCTGTACTACGGCGAGAACAGCGGCCACTACCCCACCGACGCCGAGGTGAACGCCTATCTGGACGAGGTCGGCCGGTACAAGGCCAAGCACATCCTGCTGGCCACCATCGACCTGGACACCCGGGAGCCCCTGGACGAGGCCACCGTCGCCCAGAAGAAGGCCCAGGCGGAGGATTTTCTGGCCCAGCTCCGGGCGGCCGAGGACCCCATCGCCCTGTTTGACGACCTGATGAACGAGCACAGCGAGGACAGCGGCCTGGCCACCAACCCCGACGGCTACACCACCGCCAAGGGCGAGATGGTGGCCCCCTTCGAGGAGGCCGCCCTGGCCCTGAAGGCCGGGGAGATCAGCGAGGTGGTAGAGAGCGATTTTGGCTACCACATCATCCTCCGCCTGCCCCTGGACCCCGACGACTTCCGGGACGACTGTGTCGGCTCCCTGATGGAGAAGCGGATCGACCAGGAGATTGAGCGGCTGGGCCTGGAGAAGACCGCCGCCTTTGACAAACTGAACGTGGGCGATTTCTGGGACAAGCTGCAGTCCCTCCAGTACGCCGTCCAGATTGAAATGGCAAGCTGAGTCCCCAGGAGCGCCCGCCGGGCGCTCCTTTTTTGGGAATTTTCCCGAATGTAAACTAAAGTTGGTTGCCGAATCGGGGAAAACGGGGTAAGATGGGTGTGCATCATCGTAGGGGCCGCCGCCCTCGGCGGCCCGTTGTCACCAATTTTGCAGACTGTTATAACATAGCCAGGAGGTGTTCTCTATGGACCTGAAAGAGAATTTGCAGCACTTTAGAAAGCGGCAGGGACTGTCTCAGATCGAGCTGGCGGAGGCGCTGGCGGTCTCCCGGCAGACCATTTCTAAGTGGGAAACGGGAGCCGCCCTGCCCTCGGCGGAAAATCTGGCGGCCCTGGGGCAGCTGTACGGGGTGGCGGTGGACCAGCTGCTCCACGGCGGAGAGGCGGAGCCCGTCCCTGTCCCGCCGGAGCAGTCCCCGGCCCTCCCCCCGCCGGAGGCCGCCCCCTCCCCCCGGCGGTCTGTTTGGGGAATGGTGGGGGCGGTGCTCCTCTTTGACCTGCTGATGTTCCTGCTGCAATTTTACCTTTTCAATCTCAACATGACATCCGAAGCCCTCTGCCAGCTGCTCCGTTTGACAGGCTGCTGCCTGATGGGTCTGGCCTTCGCCTGGCTGGACCGCGCCCGGCCGGTCAACCGGCGGACCTCCTTGGTGCTGGGCGGGGCGGCCCTGCTGCTGGGGCTGTATGCGTTGCTGATGCCGGTTCCCCTCCTCTGGCGTCTGTACGACCGCGTGGCCTGGATCGGCACCTCTCTGGACACAATGATGGCTGCGGGCCGTCCCGCCAATCCGGTCTTCTTTTTCCTGGGCTGGACCCTGGCCGACCAATGCGCCTTCTCCTCCCACATGCTTTTGCTCTCCCTGTTCCAGCTGGGACGGCTCCTGTTTTCCCGAAAAGCCGCCCCCCGGCCCCAAGCCGCCCACCCCATCTAACGAAGCAGGAGCGCCCCACCCGGGCGCTCCTGTTCGCCTATTGTCCCCTTGTGGGGGAGGGATTCTGTTTTATCCCCTTACGTAGATAGGCAAGGGTAGAGCCCTTGCCCTACAGAATGTACCCGCCAGTATTTCCTGAGGCGTTCTAACCCTATAAAGCGGGCGAGTGCCTGTGTCCACCGCCCTTGCATCATTTAAGGTAACCGAGCGTAAACCGAACCCCTGGGAGAGATAGCAGCTCTCCCAGGGGTTCAATTTTTGGTGAAGACAACAATGTTGGTAGACTTGTTGGTCGAGGTTATTATATCACAAGCGATCCTATCTTTGCAAGAGTAATTTTATATTTTTTCCTTCCCGCCGCCGGGGAACAGCTGAAAAATCTTTCCCACGTTGGGCGGGTCGCCTCCTGCGGCCACCCAGCCGGCGGCAAAGGCCCGCCGGGCCATGGAAAACAGGTAATTTTCCGCCTCGTCATACTCGGGAGCTTCTAAAAACTGTGAAAAGGCATCTTCAAAGTCGTTACTGTACATAATATATCCCCCATCCTCTTTAAGAAGATTATAGAGGATAAAGTGCGATAAGTCAAGATTTGATAATGATTTAGAGTATAGTATACGTGGGTGAGATGTATGAAGCCATTAAAAGGAAAAATAAGCTTGACTATAGATGATCCAGTGTTGGAGGCAATTAAGCAACTGGCCGAGGAGAATGATCGCTCAGTTTCCAGCTATATCAACCTGGTCCTCCGGGAGCACTTAAAGCAGTTGGAGCGGAAAAAAGGCTGAAAACCGCTAAAATCCCCTTGACAGAGGGGGAGAACTGGCATACAATAAGAAGTCACAAAGCCTTGACAGGGAACAGTACCTCACAGCGGGGTTTTAGAGAGAGGATGGCCGGTGCAAATCCTCCGAAGCTGTGGCGGGAAGGCGCCCTGGAGCGCGGGGAGGAAATGCCCCGCCGGTCCCCACCGTTACCGGGTCCGAGTGCGCGTCAGCCAGACGCGAATTCAGGTGGAACCACGGACAGTTTTTGTTCGCCCTGAGCCGAAAGGCTCGGGGCGTTTTTTGTTCAAAGGGGGTGTTTGAATGACAGAACAGCACAGGGAACAGGCCATTGAGGTAGTAACAAACATCTGCCATGTCCTCCACGAGAAGCGGTATGAGGACCTGCCCTCCTGCGTGGACAAGATGGAGTGGGACGACACAGAGGTAATCAGGGAGTGCATTCAGGGCACGCTGGAGATGAACGACTTTGACGTGTTCGACGAGTACGGCGTCCCCTGCAATTTCAAGCCGCAGTATGAGTACCACCACGAGGTGATATTTTTCGAGTACAAGGACGGCAGCGGCTTTGCCGTGGACTATGATCTGACCTCCGGCGGCGAGTTGGTTTATCTGACGTTACAGCTTGAGTTCTTGTACGAAAACGGCGGGCTGAAATCTATTTTCCGCACCATCGACCCCCAGTAGGGGCGGCCTGTGGCCGCCCGTGGGGCATCGGAAAGGAAAACGGGCGGCCACAGGCCGCCCCCACACAGAATCGCGAAGAAATTTGCGCAATATGTAAAGAATTCACTTTACACATTCGGCAAATTTGCGTATAATAAGGGTATCAGACAAAGGAGGGATACTCAAATGGCACAGACAAGCGTGAATTTTCGCATGGATGAACAGCTGAAAAAAAATGTGGAGGAAATCTGCCAGAAAATGGGCATGAGTCTTACTACCGCCCTGACTGTCTTTTGCCGGAAGGTGGAGCAGGAGCGGAAAATCCCCTTTGAAATCACCGCAGAGGCAACTGACCCCTTCTACAGCGAAAACAATATGCGCTATCTGAAGAAAAAAATGGAGGATTATAAGGCGGGCCGCCTAAATTTGGTTGAACACGACCTGATTGAGGAGTGACAAAAGACATGCAGCTCAGGCGGATACAATGGGATTTTGACGCATGGGAGGAATATTGCGATTGGCAGCGCGTGAACAAAGCGGCCCTGAAAAAGATCAATCAGCTGATTCGGGATATCCTGCGGGATCCTTTCGATGGCCTCGGAAAACCAGAACCCTTGAAAGAGGATCTGAGCGGTTTTTGGAGCCGTCGCATTGATGAGGAAAACCGTCTCATCTATGCTGTGGAGCAGGATGCGGTTGTGCTTATCTCCTGCAAAGGACATTACGAGTAAAAGAGGAAGAAGGAATTATTATGAAAAACAGCGAAAAGACCATGGAAAAAATTGTGGCCCTGTGTAAGGGCCGGGGCTTCATCTTTGCCGGCTCCGAAATCTACGGCGGCCTGGCCAACACCTGGGACTACGGCCCTCTGGGTGTGGAGCTGAAGAACAACATCAAGAAGGCCTGGTGGAAGAAGTTCGTCCAGGAGAATCCCTACAACGTGGGTCTGGACGCCGCCATCCTGATGAACCCCCAGGTGTGGGTGGCCTCGGGCCACGTGGGCGGCTTCTCCGACCCGCTGATGGACTGCAAGGAGTGCAAGGAGCGCTTCCGCGCCGACAAGGTGATTGAGGACTGGTGTCAGGAGAACAGCTTCGACCTGGGCCACAGCGTGGACGCCATGTCCCAGGCTCAGATGAAGGAGTTTGTGGAGGAGCACCAGATTGTCTGCCCCTCCTGCGGCAAGTTCAACTGGACCGATATCCGCCAGTTCAACCTGATGTTCAAGACCTTCCAGGGGGTCACCGAGGACGCCAAGAACACCGTCTACCTCCGCCCCGAGACTGCCCAGGGCATCTTTGTTAACTTCCAGAACGTCCAGCGCACCACCAGAAGAAAACTGCCCTTCGGCGTGTGCCAGGTGGGCAAGTCCTTCCGCAACGAGATCACCCCGGGCAACTTTACCTTCCGCACCCGGGAATTTGAGCAGATGGAGCTGGAATTTTTCTGCAAGCCGGGCACCGAGCTGGAGTGGTTCGCCTACTGGAAGAAGTTCTGCCATGAGTGGCTGCTGGGCCTGGGCATCAAGGACGAAAACCTCCGTCTCCGGGACCACGACCCCGAGGAGCTGAGCCATTACTCCAACGCCACCACCGACTTTGAGTTTGCCTTCCCCTTCACCGACTGGGGTGAGCTGTGGGGGGTGGCCAGCCGCACCGACTTCGACCTGAAGGCCCACCAGACCACCTCCGGCAAGGACCAGACCTACTTTGACCAGGAGGCCAACGAGCACTATATCCCCTACGTGATCGAGCCCTCCCTGGGTGCCGACCGGGTCACCTTGGCCTTCCTGTGCGACGCCTACGACGAGGAGGTGGTGGACGCCGAGAAGAACGACGTGCGCACCGTCTTGCGCCTGCACCCCGCCCTGGCCCCCTTCAAGTGCGCCGTGCTGCCCCTGTCCAAGAAGCTGGGTGACAAGGCCCGGGAGATTCAGACCGAGCTGAGCAAGTACTTTATGGTGGACTACGACGACGCCGGGTCCATCGGCAAGCGCTACCGCCGGCAGGACGAGGTGGGCACCCCCTACTGCATCACCGTGGACTTCCAGACCGTTGGGAGCGACACCGAGGAGGCCGACCACGCCGTCACCATCCGGGACCGGGACACCATGGATCAGGTCCGCGTGCCCATCAGTCAGCTGAAAAACTGGCTGGAGGAGAAGCTGGCGTACTAAGCTCTTAAAATATAGCGACAGGCCCCCTGTGCATACCGCGCAGGGGGCCTGCCCTCTAACCGCTGTGATGGAGGTGTTATTATGCTACCACGTATTAAAGATGTAACGCCCATGCCGGAATATCAACTGCACGTTGTCTTTGATGACGGCAAATACGTCATTTATGATGTGATGGAGGATATCCGGCAAATCGAAAGCTACCGCGACCTGCTGAATATACACGGGCTGTTTGACCAGGTCTCTGTTGACCAGAGCCGGACCTGCGTGTACTGGAATGACGATATCGACCTGCCCAGCGATACGATTTATGAATATGGAATGCCCAAGGTTTAAATAAACGTCTCGTATTTTATTATCGGTAAAATACGAGACGTTTTAATTTTCTGCTTTCCTGTGAGCATCCTCGATGGACTTCAGGATCACATGGGGCGGCACATCCAAAGCCTGGCCGATTTTAAAGAGGGTATCCAGGGTAGGACTACGCAGTCCCCGTTCCAGCTTGCTGTAGTGGGTGCGGTCTAGTCCGGCCAGTCCGCTGAGCACATCCTGAGTTAAGCCTTTTCGCTCCCTGTACTCTACCAAAACGCAGCCGACAATTTCAGGTTTTACCATCCTTTACTCCCTCCTTCGTACACCTATAGCATACCAATGAGGGAATTTCTTTATGGGGTCACTTGACCCCAAAGAAAAAAAGTAGTATAGTTATGTTAAGTAAAAAGGAAGGAAGCCTGATACAGATGAAAAAAGTAACCCTATTGGTCCCGGAATACCTGTTCGACTTCTATGAGAAGGTAGGAAAAACAGCAGGCGGCCTTTCTCCAGAAAAAGTCATGTCGGACGCACTCTTTAAACTGGCAGGGGAATTATCCTTCAACGCCATCTATAAGGAAAAATAAGGGGCACCCCCGTCCAGTGGTCGGGAGTGCGTCAGTGCGTCAAAAAGCCTTTCCCCTTCCAGGGGGAAGGCTTGCCCTGCTGGGGAAGGAGAACTTTATCCCCTTCCGGGGATAGGCAGGGGTAGAACCCCTGCCCTACATGACGTACCAGCCGGTATTTTTGGATGTCTTCTGAATTTATGATACGACCGTGCCCATTTCTTCTGTTCCTATTGACACACATGGAAAACAAATCTATAATAGCAGATGACAACTAAATAGAACGAATGTCTTCAAGGCAGGGTGAAATTCCCGATCGGCGGTAAAGTCCGCGAGCACATAGGTGCTGATTTGGTGAAAGTCCAAAACCGACAGTACAGTCTGGATTAAAGAAGGTGTATTGAATTTGTCAGAACTGTTCTGACAGCATACACGTTTCCTGTCCGGCCAAAAAATGCTTTGTTGACATGTTCAATATACCTCTTAATTACACCGAAAGGCATTGCGTTGCTTTTAGGTGTTAATTTTTTTGGAGGTAATTGAAATGAACCACAAAACAAAAACGCTCACAGCCGTCGGGACCCTCTGCGCCCTTGCCTATGCCGCCACTGCGGTGGGGCGGATTCCCCTGATACTCTTTTTAAAGTATGACCCAAAGGACATCATCATCGCCACCGGCGGGTTTCTGTTCGGCCCCCTGGCCGCCGGCTCCATCGGCCTGCTTGTTTCCCTTGCCGAAATGCTTACCATCAGCGAGAATGGCGTGCTGGGCTTTCTCATGAATGTCATCTCAAGCAGCTCCTTTGCCTGTACCGCTGCGTTCATCTACCGGAAAAAGCGGACTTTCCCGGCCGCCGCCACGGGGCTGCTCTGCGGCTGGGGGGCGATGGTCTCTGTGATGATGCTCTGGAACTACCTGATTGCCCCCATCTACATGGGCTGCTCCAGAGAAGAAGTGGTGCAGCTTCTGCTCCCAGCGTTTCTGCCCTTTAACCTGATAAAAGGCGGCCTCAATGCGGCGGGTGTTCTGCTGGTTTACCGGCCTGTCATAACCGCCTTGGTGCGCTCCCATCCTGTGGAAGTCGGGCAGGGGACCAGAGGCTGAACCCGCCCCGGGCTGAACTCCAAGCAACATATAAAACGCCCGCCGGCAGTGCCGGCGGGCGTTCAGCGTTATCTCAGATAATTCAGCGGATTCACCGCAGTGCCGCGGACGCGGACCTCGAAGTGGCAGTGGACGCCGGTGGAGCGGCCGGTGGAACCGGCCTTGGCCACGGTCTGCCCCTGGTAGACCTTCTGTCCCGCAGACACCACCAGACTGGAGTTGTGGGCGTAGTAGGTTTGGGTGCCGTTGTCGTGGGTGATGATGACCAGGTTGCCGTAGCTGCCCTTGTAGCCGGCGAAGGTGACGGTGCCGCCGTCGGCGGCCTTGACGGCCTCGCCGTACACGGCGTGGATATCCAGGCCGGAGTGGTAGCTGTAGCTGCCGAAAATCTTCCGCCCGCCGAAGTAGGAGTTGATGCGGTGGCTGCTGACGGGCCACAGGTAGGTGCCCTTGGACGCGGTCTTGGGCCGCTCCTTGGTGCCCACGGCCTTTACGGTGGTGGTGGGCTCCCGGAGGGTGGTGGTATCGGTGACGGTACGGTCCCGCTCGTAGCCGTTGACATAGACCACATCCGCCTGAACCTGGGCCTCACCCTCCTTGCCCTGGGTAAGAATCTTGGAGTCGCCCTTATACATGGAATCGTCCTGAACCTCCTCCACCGGGCAGGGGATGGCCTCGGTGTAGGTCACGTGCTCGGTGGTCTGGACGGACAGGGCGGGGATAACCTCCTTCACGTTGAGCACGTCGCCCACCATCAGCCGGTTGAGGCTGGCCTGGGGGTTGAGCTCCATCAGGTCGCTGAGGGACATGTCGTTGCGGTAGGCGATGCCGTTGTAGGTGTCCCCCTTGACCACGGTGTAGGTGGTCTCGCCGGTGGTGTTGGCCTTCAGGGCCTCCTCCACCTGGTCCACGCTCATCAGGTTGTCCGCCGCGTAGACGGGCGTGATGGAAATGTCCTCCACAAACTCGGCGGAGGTGGTGGCGTCGGTAATGAACTCGGCCTTGATGCTGTCCAGCATGGTGTTCAGGGCCGCCTGGTCCTTCACCACACCCACCGCCCGGCCGTCCAGGGTGATCTGGTAGGCCCGCAGCTGGTCGCTGAGCTCGTTGAGCTGGCCATAGAAGTAGTTGCTGATGTCCTGCTCCCGGCTCAGGCCGCTTTTCAGGGTGAGGGTAAAGCTGTAGTCAATCTCGCTGTCCACCTGGTAGCGGTAGCCCAGCAGCTGACTCCCCCTGGTCTCCACCGTCTGGATGGCGTTGTCCACCACGCTCTGGTCGGCCACAATGCCCACCTCCTGGCCGTCCACAATGACGGCGTAGCTGGTGGAGTAAAGGGTGGTCAGGGTGAGGGCGGCGCCCAGGGCCCCGGCCACCAGCAGGAAGGAGACGGGTCCCACCGCCAGCGTGCCGGCAGCGGCGCCGTGGAACAGGTGGGCCCAGCGGCGGAAGTGGATTCGGGCCCACTCCCGCATCCCCTTGGCATAGAGCTTGAACTCCTCCCGCCAGTCGGGGGCGGCGGGGGCGGCGGGGGCGGCGGAGGTTTGGGCCTCCTCCTTGGGGGGCTGGACCTTCTTGGGCTCGGCCTTGGGGGGCTTGGGCTGCCGGATGGGTCCGGTCTGATCCAGCTCCGCAATGGGGAGCCGGGCGGTCCAGCTCTGATCCTGTACTTGGTTCATGGTAATCACCTCTTGTTCTGAGGAAAAAATGACAATCGTGAAATAAGAGTTACAAAACGGTAACAACAATATACACATTTTCCCGCCATCCGTCAAGCCCTTTTTTCGCTCCGCCGCAAATTTTTTACCGAAAAAGTGTACAAAAATAGAACGCCACAAGTGGTTTTGCGGCGTTCTTCGTCTAAATAGTATATAAAACTGCAAATATCCCTAGATATTGTGGTTATACCACCATCCGCAGAAGGAAGGCCAGCGTCATAACAATTACCGCCGCGCTGGCGCAGGCGTCCAGCCGCCAGGCCTGCCGCTCCCGACGGGCCCGGCGGCGCTCCTCGGGGGAGAGGGTGAGCACCACGGGCCGGAACCCGGGCTCCTCCTCGGGGAGGTACGCCTCCACCTCGGGCTGCCGGGCCAGACTGTCCCGCTGAGCAGCGGCTGCCTGCCTGCGGCGGAACTCGTTCAGGTCCACCATATTACCGGTGTGCTGAATGAAATTGGAAGTTTTATAGTACATGGTCTGCATAGGTTTCCCCTCCAAGAGTTTGATGTTAGGGTAAGTATAGACCAGAAGCTGTCCAAAAAACCGGACTATTGCGGCGCTGCCCGGAAAAGAAACATCCGTTCTAAGGCGACTATACAACATCCGTTCGAGAATGTCAAGAGATAGTCGAAAATTTGTTTGATTTTTCCTCATCCGTCCCCCCGCAGGGCAAGCCTTCCACCCTCCGGGGGGAAGGTGCCCCCGAAGGGGGCGGATGAGGGGGCGGGGCGGGCAGGCTGTCCTTATGATAAGAGTTGCTGACCTTGCCGCACCCTCATCCGTCACGGGCTTCGCCCGTGCCACCTTCCCCCTGGAAGGGGGAAGGCTTTTTGCGCGTCCTTTCTCCAGGTGCTTTTTGGACGCGCCGGCGGCCCGAAGGGCCGTGACGGACAAGGTCTCTACTATAATATACAGACGAAGAAAGGGAAAAAAGGTTCCCTTTGTATGTGTTTTTTTCCATTCCGTGTTGCTTTTTCGGTGAAAAGGGGGTATAATGCTTTGGCTTATTGAGACATCCACAGATTTGAGGTGCAATTCCCATGAAAAATGAGAAATTAAGAAATATCGCCATCATCGCCCACGTAGACCACGGCAAGACCACCCTGGTGGACGAGATGCTGAAGCAGTCCGGCGTCTACCGGGAGAATCAGGCGGTCACCGACCGGGTGATGGACTCCGGCGACCTGGAGCGGGAGCGAGGCATCACCATCACCGCCAAGAACACCGCCATTCAGTACGACGGGGTGAAGATCAACATTGTGGACACCCCGGGCCACGCCGATTTCGGCGGCGAGGTGGAGCGCATCCTGAAGATGGTCAACGGCGTCATCCTGCTGGTTGACGCCGCCGAGGGCCCCATGCCCCAGACCCGGTTTGTGCTCTCCAAGGCTCTGGAGCTGGGTCACAAGGTGATCGTGGTGGTGAACAAGATCGACCGCCCCGACCAGCGGGTTTACGAGGTGGTGGACGAGTGTCTGGAGCTGCTGCTGGACCTGGACGCCACCGACGAGCAGCTGGATTCCCCCATGCTCTTCTGCTCCGGCCGGCAGGGCACCGCCTCGGTGCAGCCCGATGTGGCGGGCAGCGACTTGAAGCCACTCTTTGAGACCATTATCGACTATATCCCCGCCCCCGATGTGGATGTGGACGCCCCCTTCCAGATGCTGGTGTCCTCCATTGACTACAACGAATTTGTGGGCCGCATCGCCATTGGCCGCATCGAGCGGGGCAGCGTGAGGCAGAATCAGGAGATCGCGGTGTGCAACTTCCACCACCCCGACGACGCCCCCATGAAGGCCAAGGCCACCGCCCTCTACGAGTTTGACGGCCTGGGCAAGGTTCCGGTGCAGGAGGCCGCCGCCGGCAACATTATCGCCCTCAGCGGCATCGGCGACGTGACCATCGGCGACACCATCTGCGCCCCGGACGCGGTGGAGCCCATCGAGTTCGTTCAGATCTCCGCCCCCACCATTGAAATGACCTTCTCCGTCAACGACTCCCCCTTTGCCGGCCGGGAGGGCAAATTTGTCACCTCCCGCCAGCTCCGGGACCGGCTGTTCCGGGAGACGCTGAAGGATGTATCCCTGAAGGTGTCTGAGATGGAGGGGGCCACCGACTCCTTCAACGTGGCCGGCCGGGGGGAGATGTCCCTGTCCATCCTCATCGAAACCATGCGCCGGGAGGGGTATGAGCTGCAAGTCTCCCCGCCCCGCGTCCTCTATCAGGAGGTGGACGGGGTCAAGTGCGAGCCCATTGAGCGGGTAGTGATTGATGTGCCCACCGACTATGTGGGGGCCGTCATGGAGAAGCTGGGTTCCCGCAAGGGGGAGTTTGTCACCATGAATCCCGTGGGGAACCGCACCAAGCTGGAGTTTCTGGTCCCCGCCCGGGGCCTGTTCGGCTACCGCAGCGAGTTTTTAACCGACACCAAGGGCGAGGGCATTATGGCCTCCGTCTTCGACAGCTACGCCCCCGTCAAGGGAGAAATCCAGCGCCGGTCCACCGGCTCCCTGGTAGCCTTCGAGACGGGGGAGGCGGTCACCTACGGCCTGTTCAACGCCCAGGAGCGGGGGGCCCTGTTCATCGGGGCGGGCACGCCGGTCTACGGCGGCATGATCGTGGGCGAGTGCCCCAAGGCGGAGGATATCTCCGTCAACGTGTGCAAGAAGAAGCAGCTGACCAACATGCGGGCCTCCGGGTCTGACGAGGCCCTGCGCCTGGTCACTCCCCGCCAGCTCTCCCTGGAGCAGTGCCTGGAGTTTCTGGCCGATGACGAGCTTCTGGAGTGCACCCCTGAAAACCTGCGCCTGCGCAAGCGCCTGCTGGACCACGGCGCCCGCATGCGGGAGGCCTCCAAGAAAAAAGGTTGATTTTACGGCCCTCCGATTTTTCGGAGGGCCGTGTCTATTAAGAGGGCATATGGGTTCTTTCTAAGGAAAGTATTGCTGGGATATCACTTCGGCTAGCCTCTGCAAAAGCACATTGTTATAGCAGAAACTATGTGCTATAATCAATTCGACAAATCAGACTTTAAGGAGAAAGAATATGAAAAATTTTTCTATGCCAGAGCAAGTTTCTCCAACATTAGAAATAGATGAATTAATGAGGTTGAAACATAGTCTGGAAAAGAATGTATCAAGGGAAGTTGCGGAAAGCATAATAAAGGAAATTCCGTTATCAATAAATTCAACACCAGACATTCGAGCCGAGTGGGTAGAAAAACTATCTGCTATTCTTGAAAATAGATTTGATAAAAAAACGGTACAAAACATTCGCCAAGCGTGCTATTGTAATGAAAATGGCAGATTAGAAGATACAGCAAATAACTTGAAACAACTCTATCTCTCTTTGGATCAGGATTTGCATAGATTTGTCAATGCTTTGAATGAAAATGGTGCCGGTTGGTTTATTAAAGATAATCAATTATATACAAAAATGTTTTCTTGTGAATGTCCTATGTTAGAAAAAGCAAAAAATTCAAATTCATTAACATGGTGTCACTGCACTGCTGGATATAACAAAAAATTATTTGAGATCGTTTTTGAAAAACCTGTCTCCGTAGAAGTTGTGCAAAGCATACGGCAAGGATTTGATTTTTGCCTTTTGAGAATTATAGTCCAATAAATCCCGGATGATCGGTCAGCCATCCATCAACAAGGGATTGCTCCCTTTGGATATTTTGACGCGCGGTTTGACGAAGATGCATTTGGCAAGACCAATCTGAGAAGGGATACATATGGAAGAAAAAATGCTGAAAATACACTGCTCCGGCATTGAAAACGGGAAGTTTCACATTGACCACACCGGCCGGGGGGCGGACCGCTCCCCGGAGCTGATTCTGGAAAACCTGTCCCCGGAGGCGGTCACTTTGGCCGTCACCCTGGAGGACATGAGCCATCCCATAAAGAATTTCACCCACTGGGTAATCTGGAATCTTCCGGCGGCGGACTGCATCCCGGGGGCCATCCCGGCGGGGAAAACGGTGCCCGGCGGCGGGGTGCAGGGGATGGCCTACGGTCTCCACCGCTACGCCGGCCCCAAGCCGCCCCGGCGGACACAGCACACCTACCGCTTCACCGTCTACGCCCTGGACTGCGCCCTGGACCTGTCCCCCGCGTCACGAAAAAAAGTCTTTCTGCGGGCGGCGGAGGGGCATATTCTCCAGATTGGAAGCATTTCCGGAGAGTTTGAGTAAGCAAAAAGCCTCCCTTGCAAAAGGGAGGGGGACCGCCGGACGTAAGCCCGGTGGTGGAGGGATTCCGTCCCCCCGTCGCTTCGCGGCCCTCCCCCTTCCGCAAGGGGGCTTATGCTTTTACGACCACGGCGCCAGCTCAAACCGCACAAAGTACCCCTGGGGGTGGCGGCAGACGGGGCAGTGGGCGGGGGCGGCGGTGGCCTCCACCACAAAGCCGCAGTGCAGGCACATCCACTGCGTCTCCACGTCGGAAAAAAACAGCTGGTTTTTCTCCATCAGGTCGGCAAACCTGCCGAACCGGTCCCCGTGGGTCTTCTCCACCTTGGCGATGTTCTCGAACATCTTGCCCACCAGAGGGAAGCCCTCAGACATAGCGGTTTTGGCGAAGTGGTCGTAGTCGTGCTCCCACTCCTGATACTCGTTGTGCTGGGCGGCGCGCAGGTAGTCCAGCACCCCGGAGTAGATATCCACCGGATAGGTGCCGTCCACCTTGACGGTCTGGCCGGCGCAGTCCTCCAGGGCGGCATAAAACTGCTTGGCGTGGACCCGCTCCTGCTCGGCGGTAAAGAGGAATACCCCCTGGATGACAGCAAGCCCCGCCTTGTTGGCCACTCCGGCGGCGATGGTGTAGCGGTTGCGGGCCTGGCTCTCCCCGGCGAAGGCCCGCATGAGATTTTCCCGGGTCTGGCTGTGGAGAAAGGCCTCGGTTTTGTCGGACATAATAAACCCTCCCTGCGATAGTTTGGATTCCCGCCCTTTCGGGCGGGAATATGAGCATCGCTGTGAGTTCAGTATGTCTCAAAAGCTGGAAATTATCCGGCGTTGACGGGAATCTTGTTGTCCCCGTACTGCAAATGGTCCACCTGGCTCAGGTCCAGGGGCTGGTCGAAGACGACGAAGCCCTCCAGCTCCCGCGTGCCGGCCTGGGAATTGCCAAGATCCGTGTCGCGGCCGTGGATGCAGGGGATCGACGTGCCATCCGTCAAAACGATTTCCACAGGGCCCAGGCCGGCGTCGATCCAGTTGTTGTCCGCCGGCAGGGTGGTGGTGTAGCGGTAGGACAGGCTCAGCGGGGACAGGGACATTTGCTTCACGGTGTTGGTCACGTCGTAGGCCACGCCCCGGAACTCGTCTTCTGCCTGGGTGCTCCAGGTAAGGCCGTCCACAGCCAGGTCCAGCAGCTGAGATTGGAAATTCAGGCCAATGTCGAAGGCAAATTCTCCGGTGAAAATGGGGGTATAGGCTTTGTCCGAGTCCTGCGTCCACAGGCCGTGGATGGTAAGCTGCTTGGACACCCCGTCGTTAAGGGCGATCCCGTCGTCGCTGAGGTTGGTAAACTGCACCACAAATTCCTTTACATTGTCGTTGGGCTCGCTGTCGGGCAGGGGGCGGAAGTTCAGCTGATAGCCGAAGGTGTCCGCCGGATAGGCCCCCTCCGCAGGCTCCAGAGTGAGGTGGTCGTCCGCCTCGGGGCCAAAGAGCTGATAGCAGGCCCCGTCCCGCTCCCAGTCCAGGTCGGGCAGGGCGGTCCCCTCCGGGGCCTCCACCCGCAGGCGCAGGTAGTAGACGTTTTCGTCTGCCAGGGCGGCCAGGGGGGTGATGCTGGCCCCGTTGTCGGTGACGGCGGCGGGGGCAGCCCCGTCCTGCCCCTCAAAGGTCTGGACCAGCCGGTCGATGGTCTCCATCTGGCCCGGGGTAAGGGAGTCGTTCCCCCGGGAGAACACATCCCCGAACAGCTCCCCGCCCAGCAGCCGGCCGGCGGCCAGGGCGGAGACGGTAAAGGCGGCCGCCACAGCGGCGGCGACGAGCAGGCGGGCGGGCTTAAAGCCCCTCTTTCTGGATTTCGTCTCGGTATGAATATTTTTCATGGTAATCTCCTTTATTCTGTTTGAGGAATAGGGGCTATTTCCGCCCAATTCCACGTCCTCCGCCGGATAGCGGTCCAGCAGGTCCGAAATGTTACGCTTCACGGAGAAACCCCTCCCTTGTCAAAATGTCTTTCAGCTTCATCCGGCCCCGCCGGAGCTTGGTTTTTATGGTGGACTCATTGAGCCCCATTTGGCGGGCAATCTCCTGCACCGTCTGGGCGTAGTAGTAATGGCGCAGGAAGATTTCCCGGTCCGGCCCGGGCAGGGAGTCCACCGCCTGACGGACCTGCTGCCGTTCCACCGCCCGCTCATATTCGCCGGGCGGGTCGTCGGGGCCTGGGATGTCCAGGGCGTCCTCCTCCAGGGGGAGGGTCTGGCTAATCTGCCGCAGCCGGTTTTTGGCCTTGTTGCGGGCCACCGCCCCCAGCCAGGCCTTTACCGACCCCGGCCGCAGGGCCTCGGGCCGGTTCCAGGCGGCCAGAAACACGTCGGAGACAATCTCCTCCCCGTCCTCCGCCGGCATGGCCCCTCGCAGGATGTGCCACACCACCGCCGAGACGTAGGGGAGATAACGATCCATCAGCCCCTCCAGCCCAGCGGGATTGCCGGCCCGTATTTTGTTGATTATCGCTTCTTCCCGCATAAGGAACACCCCTGAATTGATTTGAAAGCCGCTTTCACCTATCATATCACACCGGCCGGCCCTTTGGTTTCACCTGGGAGGCGGTCTCTGCACAAAAAAATCCCCCGGAGCGCGCTCCGGGGGCTCATGTTTGCCCTTACAGGTCCAATTTTTTCTCCAGGCAGACCAGCTGCACATCGGGGATGCCGTTGAACACACAGGGGACGATTCCCGCCTCCCAGTAGCCCAGCCCGGCATAGAGCCGCCGGGCGGCGGTGTTTCTGGCGTTGGTGTCCATGCGGAGGTAGGGACAGTTGTGGGTCCGGGCGTACTCCTCGTAGAAGGCCACAAAGGCCTTCCCGCAGCCCCTCCCCCCAAAGGCGGGGTCCACCACCAGGGTGTGGAGCACCATCACCTGTTCCGGCGGCACGTCGGGGTAACGCCAGGGAGCCCCGGCGTACTCGGGCACCTGGTTCTGGTCGATTTTGGCGGCGGCGGCAATTACGCCCTCCCGCTCCAGCACAAACAGGGTCCCCACGTTCAGGGAGGCCAGGGCGGTCTCCTCGGTGGGGTAGACCCCCCGGATCCAGCCCACGGCCGCCCGGCCCTGTTCCTCCTCGGTTAAAATATGGTCGTAGATGGCGGCCACCTGGGGAATGTCCTGCAAAACCGCCTTTCGGATTCCTTCCATAATACTTTCCTCCTCTATCTCACCAGCAGCTTTTTCATGCCCTCCTCCAGACCGTCCACGGTGAGGGGGAACATGGGCAGCTCCCGGGCGATGGCGTCGTAGGTCTGGCACCAGTACTCCCCCCAGTCGGGCCGGCGGCTGGGGTTGAGCCAGACGGTGTGCCGAAAGCGGCCCTTCAGCAGCCGCAGCCAGTCCATGCCGCACTGCGGACCCCCCGCCCGTTCGCTCCGGCCGTAGTAGCCCCCCATCAGCTCGTAGGGGGCCATCTGTGCGTCCCCCACCAGAATCAGCTTGTAGTCCCCGGGGAGGTTGGACAGCACCCAGTCTGTGGGTACGCTGTCCCGGCCCATGAGGGTGGGGGCGTTATACAGCCGCCCATAGGGGCAGTTGTGGAAGTAGTAGACCTTCAGGTCCTTGAAGTGCCCCGACTTGCTCACCGCCTGAAACAGGGCGGAGCACAACTGGGCGTAGTAGTCCATGGAGCCCCCCGAGTCCATGAGGAGGAGCACCTTCACCGTGTTCTCCCGGGGGCGCTTGTACCGCACCTTGAGCACGCCCCCGTTGTCCGCGGTGTCTTTAATGGTGCTGTCCACGTCGAACTCGGTAGGGGGGAGGTCCACCAGCCCGGAGAACTGCCGCAGGTGGCGCAGGGCCACCTGGAACTGCCGGGTGTCCAAGGTGTTGTCCCGGCGGAAGTCCCGGAATTTCCGCTCCCCCGCCACCCGGAAGGCCCGGCGGTACATAGACCGCCCGCCCACCCGGATACCCACCGGGGAGAGGCCGGCGTTGCCGAAGGTGGACATGCCATGGGTGCCCACCCAGTAATTGCCGCCGTTGTGCTCCTCGTTCTGCTCCAGCATCCGCTCCTTCAGCATCTGCTCGATCTCCTCCTCGGAGAACCCCAGGTTTTTCAGGGCCTGGATTTCGTCCCAGTTGGCATAGTCGGATAATACCTCTGGTTTATTCAGCCAGTCTAATAACTCCTGGGATACCTCCTGCTGAAAGGGGACGTCCTTAAAATACTCCAGAAAGGTGCGGTCGAAGGCGTCGAAATCGGCCTCGCTCTTGACCAGCAGGCACCGGGCCAGATGGTAGAAGCCGGTGAAGCTGGCGTTGTGGAGATTTTTGTGCAGCCCCTCCATCAGGGCCATCCACTCGGTGAGGGACACCTTTAAGCCGTTTCGCCGCAGCAGATATAACAGGTCTTCAAACATGGCTTTGCCCTCCCATTCGCGCCAGAATCGTCATGCAGGGAGGGCTCTGCCCTTGCCTGATGCTGGCCGTCTCGAAAAAGGCAAGGGCAGAGCCCTTGCCCTACACATTGTAGCGTCTTTTAGGAAAAAAGGCAAGCCTATTCTTTTCTGCCAAGTTTCATTATTTTTTTGACAAGTATACTTGACAATACAGCCCCACCGTGCTATGATACCCTCAACGGAGGAGGTCACGGCCGGACCAATGCCGGAAAGGAGCTTTTTCATGGATAAAAAAGACATTTTGGAAAAAAGTCAAAAGGAAAACCAGTTTTCCGATGAGCGGGACCGGCAAATCGAGCAAAAAGCCTGCACTGCCGGCTACCGGGCCGTGATTGCCGTCAACTGTCTCCTGTGCCTGCTGCTGGCCCTCCAGGAGAAGCTCACCGGCGAGGCTTACGTGGACTGGTGGCCCTTCATGCTGGCGCTGTTCATCTCTAAATCCGCCCACGATTTGACGCTCTACCGCTATTATCGCAAAAAGTATCATCTTATCATGGGCCTGATTGGCCTGATTCCGCCTGTTCTCACGGTATTTGTGATTTTGAAGAAAGGATTATAAGCATGGACAAGGAAAAAATATTGGAAAAAAGCCGCAAAGAAAATGAAAATCAGGACGAGATGGAACGGACCATTACCATCGAGGGGGAGTCCTTCAGCCTGGCTTTTACATTAATGGCGGGGCTGGCTATTGTAGTCTTTAATCACCTCCACAATCTGTCTTCCGACAGTGTCATGATTATGTTCTGGACCTCCTGCGTCAGCAACCGCCTGTACCGTCTCACGAAGCGGAGAAGCACCTCCGACCTGATTACCATGATAATTTCCCTTGTCATTCTGGTGTTTTATGTGGTAAAATACTTCTCACAGGGATGGTGAGGGCATGGACGACCAGTTGGTCCTGAAAAATCGGTTAAAGGTGGCCCGGGCGGAGCGGTCCCTGTCCCAGGGGGAGCTGGCCAAGCTGGTTGGCGTCTCCCGCCAGACCATCAGCTCCATCGAGACGGGCCAGTTCAACCCCACCGCCAAGCTGGCCCTGGTGCTGTGCGTCGCCCTGGATAAGAAGTTTGAGGAATTATTTTATTTCGACTGAGAGGAGGCCCGCCTGTGGAGCCTTTCGCCATTGGACTGTTCGCCGTGGCCGTGATCGGCATTCCCATCGCCATACTGCTGTTCAACGACTACGGCAAGAAGCGGGGGTGCGGCCGGGGCTGCGCCACCTGCGGAAACCGGGATATCTGCTACCGGAAGAAGAAAAATACCCAACAAGGAGGTGCAAAGCATGGGGACTGAAAAAGAACGCAAGGACACTCAAAAAGCCGTTCTCTATGACCTGCGGCGGCTGTTGAAAAACAGCGGCAAAGACACCTATTCTGTGGACGAGCTCTGTGATTTGCTGGACACCATAGCCGATGCGAAGGATCAGGAGTAACACAACAGCCCGGAACCAAATTGGTTCCGGGCTTAACATTTACTCGTCCTCTTTGGGCTCCTCAATTTTGGCGTCGGGGGCGTTCTTGCCCACGGAGGCGATGCCGTTGAGACAGCTGTCCTTCCGCTTGTAGCCCTCGCTCTTGCCGATGTTCTCGCCGTTCTTGGCCTTCAGGCGGAAACGGAACTCGCCGGCCTTGTCCTTGTAGACCTCAAACTTGGGGTGGGTCAGCTTCTCGAAGCCCTCCACCGTCTGATCCTCCACGTGGGCCAGAGCGTTCTTCTGCACCGAGGCGATGCCCCCCTGGCAGCCGGACATGCTGGTGTAGCTCTCGGAGGCGGTGAGGATTACCTCGCCGTTGCCCGCCTTCAGGTTAAAGGTAAATTCGCCGCCTTTGGTCTTGGTGATCACAAATTTTCCCATTGTATGTGCCTTCTTTCTCTTTATTTTAAGGTCCGGGTGACCTTGTTCCCCTATTTAAATTTCTGGCTCTCCGCCACCGCCAGCTGGTCACAGCGGTTGTTGAACTCGTTTTCAGCGTGGCCCTTCACCCAGTGGAGGTTTACCGTGTGCTTTTCACACAGGTCCAACAGACGGCCCCACAGGTCGGGGTTGAGGGCGGGCTTTTTGTCCGACTTCACCCAGCCCCGGGCCCGCCAGCCCTTGGCCCAGCCCTTGCCTAGGCCGTCGATGACGTACTTGCTGTCGGAGTACAGCTCCACAGTGCAGGGTTCCCTCAGCGCTTCCAGAGCGGCAATCACTCCGGTGAGCTCCATCCGGTTGTTGGTGGTCTGGGCCTCGCCCCCGGACAGCTCCTTTTTGTACTCGCCGTACATCAGGATGGCCCCCCAGCCCCCGGGCCCAGGATTGCCGGAGCAGGCCCCGTCGGTGTAAATGGTGACAGTTTTCATGTTAAATCCAGCCTTTATTCTACGGAAACGGCAGCTATCTGCCCCTTCCCCTCATCAGTCACCGCCTGCGGCGGTGCCAGCTTCCCCCCGGAGGGGGGAAGCCTTTTTCTTACCTCCTCGTTGATCCTGCGACAGACACCCTGGAAATCGTCGTTAACCGCTGAGTTGGCAAAGCGCAATACATGTATCCCGTAACCCTGCCTGAGATACTCGGTACGCAAGCTGTCATATTCCGGGCCTTCGCCCTTATAATGCTGGCTTCCGTCCAGCTCTATGGCCAGTTTTGCCTTTGCGCAGTAAAAATCCAAAATGTATCGGTCAAAGGGGACCTGACGGCGAAATTGAACGGGATACGTTCTCAAAAAATCGTACCACAGGTGGTTTTCTTCCCTTGTAGCCTCTCTGCGCAATTGCTGACACAATCCTTTTATGTAATACGGCCGCATAGCTCAGCCCCCGTCTCCCGCAGGATAAGCCTTCCCCTTCCCAAGGGGAAGGTGGCACGGCGAAGCCGTGACGGATGAGGTTGCGGCGGTTCGGCGCACCGCGTGCCCGGGCCATCCCTGCTCCGTGGGTGCGGCGGTTCAGCGTAACGCATCCCCGCTCCGCCCCCTCATCAGTCACCGCCTACGGCGGTGCCAGCTTCCCCCCGGAGGGGGGAAGCCTTTTATGCGTCTAACAAAAATTCCCCAAACCCTCCCGCGCAAAATCGACGTCCGGTAATCAAAAGAAACGGTAATCATACAGGTGTAAAAGTACCGGGCATAACGATAAATTGGGAGTCGAACCCAACGAATGCCCCGTTCGTTATCATACAAAGTGTGCCAATCGACCCCGGCACCTTGGGGCTTGACATCCGCCTTTTGCGCAACCAAAAATTTACAGCAGCTCGGTGGTCCAGTTCTTCTCCTGGATGGTCTCCTCCAACTCCCGCAGGTCTTTGGACAGGCCGTCCACCTGCTTTTGTAGCTTCCGGACGTCCACGGTGCTCTTTACCTTAATCTCGCTGACAGAGTGGCGGCGGACCAGGGCACTGGCACTGTTCAGGAACCCGCGCAGGATGGACAATTTGCCCTTGAGACAGTCCCGCTTGGCCAGCAGGTCGGACAGGGTGGTCCCGTCCTCCAGCTTTGTGGAGTTGTTGGTGCGGTTGATGGAGGAGATCAGCTCCTCCAGCCGGACATAATCCGCGTCCAGCTCTTTCAGCAGCTCCATGGGGTCCTCGGCGGGCTGTTCCCCCTCCTGGACCTGGGCGTTGTTGTCCAGCCGGTCCTCCAGCTGGCGGATGCGGGTCTGGAGCTCAGACCGCTGGGACAGGGCGTTGGCCAATTTCATAAATCACAGCTCCCCCTAAATTTTAATATTCGGATCAAGGAAATCTTTTAATCAGAGACATGATTCCTTTTTGCAGAAGTGTCAATAGCCAAAGGAATAGTCCAACACCGGATGCCACAGCTATTGCTCCCACTCGCTGTTGTTTCCAGGCAAATCCATGGTACGTCATATTACAAACATCCCAGTACCGCTTATATATTTCCTCAAACCGTTCCATGTCCTCTTTATTTGCTTTTTGGCTTATCATCAAAGTACTTAAATTCTGATACTCCTTTTCCACCTGTACCTGGTATGACCTCATAGCCAACCAGATGCCCCCAAATATTAGGAACACAACCAGTAATAACATACCGACCTTCCTAAATGTCAGCGGTCCAGCCAGGCTCAAGCGTATTCTATCAGAGCCCATTCAAAATCTCCTGCCGCTTCTCCCAATACTCCTTTTCGTCCATCATCCCGGCGGCCCTCAGGCTCTCCAGCAGGGCCAGCTGGCGCTGGACCTCCGGGGCGAGCCCTCTGTCCCGGGGGCGGGCCCTGACATACCGCTTTATAAAGGCCTGATAGACGTCCAGTGCGGTAAATATGCCGGCCAAGAGGGTCCATATGACTCCGAAAGGGGCGGTGGCGGGAACAATCACAGCCAGCCCAAACAGGACAAAAACTCCGCCCCACACTGCGCCCACCACCCCCTGCGTCCTGCTGGGAAGATGGGCGTCGTTTCCCCCGGCCCGCTTCCGCAGCCAGCTCATGGTCCACTCATAGACCTTATTGAGGGCGGCGAATTCCAGACACAGTCCGATCAGGGACAGCACCACATACAGCATCACATCTGTATTGCCGCCGGGGTCAACCATGGACTCCCACATTGGCACAAAATACATAGATTACTCCTCTGATTTCTCCTCATCAGGCAAAGACTCGGGCTCGACGGTCTCGGCGCTCTCCTCCCGGTCGGCCAGGGCCAGGGAAATCACCTTGTCCCCCTCCTCCTTGAAGCGCATCACGATCACGCCCTGGGTGGACCGGCCGGCCATGCGGATGGCGTCCACGTGGGTACGGATCAGGATGCCCGCCTGGGTGACCACCAGCAGGTCTTCACTGCCGTCCACCACCTTGACCCCCACAATGGGGCCGGTCTTGTCGGTGACCGCATAGTTTTTAATTCCCAAGCCGCCCCGGTTGGTAATGCGGTACTCCTCCACGGGGGTCCGCTTGCCAAAGCCCTTTTCGGTGATGGACAGCACCGTCTTGCCCTCGATGGCCCGGGCGGCGCCCACCACATAGTCCCCCTCCCGCAGGCGGATGCCCCGGACGCCCATGGCGTCACGGCCCATGGACCGCACATCGTTCTCGTCAAAGCACACCGCCATGCCGTCGTGGGTGGCAATGAGGATTTTTTTGTTTCCGTCCGTCTCCCGGACGCAGACCAGCTCGTCCCCCTCGTCCAGCCGCAGAGCCCGGATGCCGTTGTTCCGCAGGTTTTTCAGGGCCTGGACGGGCAGGCGCTTCACCGTGCCCTGGCGGGTGACCATGAACAGGTACAGCTCCTCCTCGCCGGCCTCCCGGTAGTGGAGCATGGTCTGTACCCGCTCCCCCTGCTCCACCTGCAGGATGTTGATAATGTTAGTCCCCTTGGCGGTCTTGCCGCTCTCGGGAATCTGATAGCCCTTCTTCCGGTACACCTTGCCAGTGTCGGTGAAGAACAGAATATAGTCATGGGTGGAGGCGGTGAACACGTCCACCACGTAGTCCTCCTCCCGGGTAGTGATGCCTTTCTTGCCCATGCCCCCCTTGGACTGGGCGGCGTACTCACTCACCGGGGTGCGCTTGATATAGCCCGCCTGGGTGAGGGTAAAGACGCACTGTTCCTCCTCGATCAGGTCCTCAATGTCGATCTCGTCCTCCACGTCCTGAATCTCGGTGACCCGGTCGTCGCCGTACTTGTCCCGGATGGCGGTCAGCTCCTCCTTGAGCACCCCCCGCAGCATCTCCTCAGAGGCCAGCAGCTGGTTGAAGTAGGCGATGCGCTCCTCCAGCTCCTTGTACTCCGCCTCCAGCTTTTCCCGGTTCAGCCCCTGGAGGGAGATCAGCCGCATGTCGCAGATGGCCTGGGCCTGGACGTCGTCCAGCTCAAACCGCTCCATCAGCCGCTCCTTGCCGTTGTCGTAGCTGGTGCGCAGAATGTGGATAACCTCGTCGATGTTGTCTTGGGCGATCAGCAGACCCTCCAGCAGGTGGGCCCGCTCCTGGGCCTTGCGCAGGTCGAACTTGGTCCGCCGGATAATCACTTGCTCCTGATAGGCGATATACTCGTCCAGAATGTGCCGCAGGGACAGAATCCGGGGCTGGAGCTTGCCATTTACCTCCACCAGGGCCAGCATGTTGATGGCGAAGGTGGTCTGGAGCTGGGTCTGGGCAAAGAGGCGGTTGAGGACCACCTGGGGGTTGGCGTCCCGCTTCAGCTCGATGACGATGCGCATACCGTTGCGGTCGGTCTCGTCCCGGATGTCGGAGATGCCCTCCAGCCGCTTGTCCTCCACCTGGTCGGCCATGTTCTTAATCAGCATCCGCTTGTTCACCTGGTAGGGAATCTCGGTGATGACAATGCGGGTGCGGTCCTTGCCGAACTCCTCAAACTCGTGCCGCGCCCGGATGGTCACCCGGCCCCGGCCGGTGGCGTAGGCGGCGCGGATGCCCGACCGGCCCATGATGATGGCCCGGGTGGGAAAGTCGGGGCCGTGGATGTGCTCCATCAGGTCGGCCAGGGTGGCCTCGGGGTCGTCCAGCACGCAGATGGCGGCGTTGATTACCTCCCGCATGTTGTGGGGCGGGATGTTGGTGGCCATGCCCACGGCGATGCCGCTGGAGCCGTTCACCAGCAGGTTGGGGAACCGGGAGGGCAGGGTCCGGGGCTCCTTCCTCGTCTCGTCGAAGTTAGGTTCCCAGTCCACCGTGTCCTTCTCGATGTCCCGAAGCATCTCGTCGGAGAGCTTGGACATGCGGGCCTCGGTGTATCGGTAGGCCGCCGGGGGGTCGCCGTCCACGCTGCCGAAGTTGCCGTGTCCGTCCACCAGCATATACCGCATGGAAAAATCCTGGGCCAGGCGGACCAGGGCGTCGTAGACGCTTTGGTCGCCGTGGGGGTGGTAGCGGCCCAGCACGTCGCCCACGCAGGTGGCCGACTTCTTAAAGGGCTTATCCGCCGTGAGGTTGTCCTCATACATGGCGTAGAGGATACGCCGGTGGACGGGCTTCAGGCCGTCCCGCACATCGGGCAGGGCCCGGCCCACGATGACCGACATGGCGTATTCAATGTAGGAGTTCTCCATCTCCGGCACCAGGGAAGATGTGATGATCTTCTGGTCCGGGTAGCGGATCTCCTCGGGATCGTATTGGGGTTTCTTGCTCATTTACTGTGTTCCTCCTTGTTAGAGGTTTTCTCCAAAGGCTCCTTTTGAAAGGAGCTGTCAGCCGAAGGCTGACTGAGGATTGTATTTCGCCGCAGGCGAAATGTGCGAAGCAAAAAAAGTCTTGCAAACCTGTGTTACTTCGTATGTTTTGCTTCGCAAAACGCAATCCTCCGCCCCAGTTTGCGAACTGGGGCACCTCCTTTCAAAAGGAGGCTTTTTGCGCTTTCCTGTCAGCTACCAGGTCATTTTCAGCCAGTCCATGCCGGGGTAGGGCTCCAAGGTGTGGATATACCACTCTACGCACTTAGCCGCCAACTCCCGGTCCCGCATGGTATTTTTCATATAGAAAATAGACTGCCCGTCGCTGGGTATAATGGGGGCCTCCTCGTCGGAATCCAGATACTCCGGGTCAAAGCAGGCCCAGGCAACGCAGTTCATCTCATCACTGATTTGAAGAAAAATCAAATCTTCTGAACTTTCCATCAAAAGAAAACCTTCTTCACCGCACTCATCCGGACAGATAAACAGACCCCAATAGGTACCATCCCGGACTTTTTCCACAATATCCTTCACGCCCACCTCGGACAAATCCTTAATCTCGGTGTCCTCGCTGGTATTAAATTCCTCATTGGCATACTGAATCTTGATTTCTGAGGGCATCGCGGGAACTGGACCTTTTTTGATAATTTCTTCCATAATAATCTCCCTTAGTAGTCCAGATTCACCGCATACTTGGCGTTGCGCTCGATGAACTCCTTCCGGGGCTCCACCTTCTCGCCCATCAGGATGGTAAAGGTCTCGTCGGCCCGGACGGCGTCGTCCAGCTCGATGCGGCGCAGAGTGCGCTTCTCTGGGTCCATGGTGGTGTCCCACAGCTCCTGGGGGTTCATCTCGCCCAGGCCCTTAAAGCGGTTGATCTCCACCTTGGCGTTGGGGTTATCCCCCCGCAGCTCGGCGGAAATGGCGTCCCGCTCCTCCTCAGAGAAGGCCAGCCGGGTGGTTTTGCCCCGGGTCAGCTTGAACAGGGGGGGGACGGCGGAGTAGACATAGCCGTTTTCAATCAGCGGCCGCATAAAGCGGAAGAAGAAAGTGAGCAGCAGGGTGCGGATGTGGGCGCCGTCCACGTCGGCGTCGGCCATGATAATCACTTTATGATACCGCAGCCGGTTCAGGTCGAAGTCCTCCCCGATACCCGCCCCCAGGGCGGTGATCACGGGGGTGAGCTTGTCATTGCCATAGACCTTATCCGCCCGGGCCTTCTCTACGTTGAGCATCTTACCCCACAGGGGGAGGATAGCCTGAAAGCGGCTGTCCCGGCCCTGGGTGGCGGAGCCGCCGGCGGAGTCGCCCTCGACGATATACAGCTCAGTGAGCTCGGGGTTGGCTTCGTTGCAGTCCCGCAGCTTGTCGGGCATGGCCGCGCCCCCCAGGGCGGTCTTCCGGCGCACCGACTCCCGGGCCTTCCGGGCGGCTTCCCGGGCCCGGTTGGCCATGAGGGCCTTGTCCAGAATGGCCCGGCCTACCGAGGGGTTCTCCTCCAGGAAAATTTCCAGCTTTTCGCTGACGATGTTGTTCACCAGAGTGCGCATCTCGCTGTTGCCCAGCTTGGCCTTGGTCTGTCCCTCAAACTGGGCTTCGGTGAGCTTCACCGAGATGACCACTGTGAGACCCTCCCGGCAGTCGTCGCCGGACACCTTCTCGTCGTCCTTGAGCATTTTAATTTTCCGGCCGTAGGCGTTAAGCACGTTGGTGAGGGCTCGGCGGAATCCCTCCTCGTGCATGCCGCCCTCGGCGGTGTGGACGTTGTTGGCGAAGGAGACCATGACCTCCTGATACCCGTCGTTGTACTGCATAGCCACCTCGGCCATGGAGTCCTCCCGGGCCCCGGACATATAGATCACGTCGTTGTGGAGGGGGTCCTTGTTCCGGTTGATGAAGGTGACAAACTCCCGGATGCCGCCCTCGTAACACATGTCGTCCTCCTGCTCCTGGCCGGGGCGCAGGTCCACCGTCTGAATGCGCAGGCCGGCGTTGAGGAAGGCCTCCTCCCGCATCCGTGTGTGAAGGGTGTCGTAGCTGTATTCCAGGGTGTCGAACATCTCCGGGTCGGGCTTAAAGGTGACAGTGGTGCCGGTGTGGTCGGTTTTGCCCACCACCTTCATCTCCTGGGTGATCTTGCCCCGGGAGAATTTCATCTCGTAAATTTCGCCGTTTTTGTGGACCTGCACCTCCAGCCACTCGGACAGGGCGTTAACCACAGACGCGCCCACCCCGTGGAGACCGCCGGATACCTTATACCCGCCGCCGCCGAACTTGCCGCCGGCGTGGAGAATGGTAAATACCACTTCCAGAGCAGGTTTACCAGTCTGGGGCTGAATGTCAACCGGAATGCCACGGCCGTTGTCCGTTACGGTGATGGTGTTGCCCGGGTTGATGGTGACAGTGATGTCGGTGCAGTGACCGGCCAGGGCCTCGTCGATGGAGTTGTCCACAATTTCATATACCAGGTGGTGCAGGCCGGACTCCGAGGTGGAGCCGATATACATGCCCGGCCGCTTGCGCACCGCCTCCAGGCCCTCCAGGACCTGGATTTCCGACCCGCCGTACTCGTGGTCGGTCTGTGTGGTGTTCAGTTCGTTCAATTCGTTCCGTTCTTCTGACATAGTTACCTCCGCGATGGTGAAATTCTGTAGGGACGCTTCACGAAGCGTCCGAAAACCGTCTTATTGCAGACGTATCATAATACGCTCGAAAATTGCTTTATGGCGGACGCATTGTGATGCGCCCCTACAAATCAATCCAATTCCTCGTCGTCCAGATCGGCGGTGTCGTGGTAGTCGTCCTCGCCGCCCTCGGCGCCCACCAGCTCAGTGGTGCGCATCCGGCGCTTGTCCTTGGCCGCCTCCACATTCCTGTGGATCAGTTCCTTGACCTCCCGGGGACTTTTTACGTTTTTCAGGTCCAGGTGGGGGATGCTCTTGTCTGAGGACACCACGCAGACCGTCCCCACGCCGAAGATGCGCTGACCCAGCGACATGTTCAGCTGGAGGTCCCGCACCCGGTAGAGCAGAACTTCGTCGGACTTGATGTTGAAAAATCCGGTCTCGCAGAACAGCCGGTCCCCGCTGAGCCGGTAGCGGGTGAAGGACAGGGGCAGCCCAAAATAACGCTTGCGGTCCTTCCACAGATATTCGATGGATTCCATATATTGACCCTCCTTATCTTTATGGCTCCCTCTCTGAGGGAGCTGTCGCCGCCGCAGGCAGTGACTGAGGGAGTTTTCCGTGGACGGACTCCCTCCGTCATTTGCTTCGCAAATGCCACCTCCCTCTGGGAGGGAGGCTTTTTTCTACTCCAACCCGCCCCGTTCCGCCCGGTGGGCCAGAGTGGCGGAGGACAGGGGGGAGATGTAGACCACCGGCTCCCCCCAGCGGCTGTCGGCCAGAATGAAGGACCGGGGCAGGTCGTCAGTGAGCCAGATGGCCCTGCCCTCCGCCTCCGCCCGCTCCAGCAGCTCCCGAGTTTTATAGGCCCAGCTGGCGTTGTCCAGGTCGAAAATGCCTAAAATGTCCCGGTCGGGAATGACAACCGATTGGCCCAAGTGCAGGTACATGAGATCATTCCTCACTCTTATCTTCGTCTTTGTTTTCTTTTTCGCTACTAGACACATTGATATTAAAATACATAAGCCATCCAAGAGCAATACCAATAAAGACACCAACAAAAATCATGCCCATAACCATATCCATAAGGGCATAGCTTGGACTCCCTTCTGCCTGGGATTGACTTACAGCTATCATAAAATAAAAGAAATAAATTACAGCAGCTCCTAGAGGAATCAGTTTTGTGACCATAAATTTGCCTTGACAAAACAAATATTGTATTCCTGCAACAATTAGAGCCAAAATTATAATGGAGATAATCATAATTCCCTCCTATACCAGCTTCCCATTATGGATATGAAAGGCCCTGCCTCCCTTCAGGCCCTCCAGCTTCTCCTCCTGGCAGCAGGTAATGTCTCCTTTGGGGATGACCACCGATTGACCTAGATGTAAATACATAAATTTTATTCCTTATCGTTATTCTTTACTTTGCTGACCTGAATCCCATAAATAATCCAGCCTAATGCAATTCCCCCAAGGAAGACGATTAAAAATATACCCATAATTGAATCCCCCAGGCCGCAATGGGGATCTGGATTTCGCTTCATGATATAGTAGATTAAAAATGCAAACATACCGGCCATGGGAAGAAGTTTTATCAGAAAGATTTTACTGTGGCAACAGGCTAATTGTATCGGTACAATCAGTATAATAGAAAGAATAAAAATCTCCATAACTCCTCCTATACCAGCTTTCCATCGTTATCTTTTCTTCCTGTGACACAGGGCAAAGCCGCCCCAAGCCAACATACTGCCCAGAAAAACACTGCTCATCATCCACAGATAGATTTCCCAGCCCAGAATATCAAAGGAGGGCGGGTCAATCCAGTGATGAATTATTCCAAATATTAGAAGTAATTCCAATATAACCGTTGGAATCCAACGCAAAATTCGGTTTTTTATCATCTCCAACGCGATAAACTGAAAACAAAATGAGAAAAAGATAAATGGAAACAGAACCTGCATTTTTCCTCCTATACCAGCTTTCCATCGTGGATATGGAAGGCCCTGCCGCCCTCCAAACCCTCCAGTTTTTCCTCCTCGCAGCAGGTGATGAACACCTGTCCCCCCCGGATGCGGTTGAGGACGAAGGCCTGCCGCCGGGGGTCCAGCTCGGAGAGGACGTCGTCCAGCAGCAGGACGGGCCACTCCCCTGTCTCCTCCTGGAAGATCTCCCGCTGGGCCAGCTTGAGGGACAGCGCCGCCGTCCGGGTCTGTCCCTGGGAGGCGTAGGTCTTGGCGTTTTTCCCGCCAATATCCACGGTTAAATCGTCCTTGTGGGGCCCGGACAGGCACTGCCGGCTGTCGATCTCCGCCTTGCGGTGCTTCTCCTGGTGCTCCAGCAGCAGGGGGAGCAGTTCCCGGGGCGGGGCCTGGGGGTCGGGGATGTTGGACACCGTGCTGTACCCCAGCTCCAGCCCCTCCCGCCCGCCGGAAAACTCCCCGTGGATGGCGGGGGCCCGCTCCCGCAGGCGCTTGACAAAGTGGGCCCGGTAGTGAATCACAATGGCCCCGGTCTGGGCCATGCGCAGGTTGAAATCGTCCAGGGTGTCCAGCATGGAGGGGTTTTCCGGCCAGTCCCGGAGGATGCGGGTCTTGTGGCCGTAGAGCCGGCTGTACTCGGCCAGCGCCTGGGCGTACCGGGGCCGCAGCTGACAGATGGCCCCGTCCAAAAACCGCCGCCGCTCCTCGCTGCCCGCCCGGATGAGGGACAGGTCCTCGGGGCAGAACAGCACGGTATTGAGAATCCCCGCCAGCTCTCCGGCGGTTTTCAGCCGCACCCCGTTGGACCACAGCTGCCGGCCACGCCCCCGGAGAAGCCTGGCCTCCAGGGTAAAATCCCGGTCCCGGCTGAACACCTCCCCCTTGACAAAGGCGGCGTCGATGTCCAGCATAATCATCTCCCGGTCGTACCGGGCCCGGTGGGACCGGGCGGCGGAGAGATAGGCCACCGCCTCCAGCAGATTGGTCTTGCCCTGGGCGTTGTCGCCGTAGATCAGGTTGACCCGGGGGTCAAATTCCGCCTCCAGGTGGGGGTAGTTGCGGAAAAAATCCAGCTCCAGCCGCTTGACAATCACGTGACCACAAGCTCCGTCTCGCCGTCAATCACTGCCCGGTCCCCGGGACGCAGCTTCTTCCCCCGCATGGGGCAGACCTCCCCGTTGACAGCCACCCGGCCCTCCTGGATAATCAGCTTGGCATCTCCGCCCGTCTCCACCGCCCCGGCGAACTTGAGCAGGTCCTGTAGCTTGATAAATTCGGTGTGTATTTTGATTTCGTG
>CAJUFJ010000021.1 GCA_910585815.1 uncultured Oscillospiraceae bacterium
CTGCACCATGCGTTTCCGGGGTGTTCTCCCGTCAGGGTGACAGCGGCGGGGGGCACCCCCAAATAGCCGTCACCGCTGTCACCCTGACGGGCAGACGCGCTCCCGGTCTGCCCACACATTTCGAGCAGATGTGGTTCAAGCAACTCCCATACTTTATCGTTTATGTCGTGTCTGTGATAGGATGCGTCCATCTTGCTGTCCCCTGTCTTTTAAGATAGTTCCATTCTATCACAATACCCGCCTCTTGGGTAGACGTTATCTAACGAAATAATTGCGGTCTGTTCGCTTTAACTGTCTATGGGAAAATTGGGCCGCTGCTCCAGAATTTTTTTGCAGTATGATTGACAGTGACAGATAAACTCGGCTGCTGGTTTTGAGAGGACCTGCCCACAGGGGGCAATGATGTTGATGTCGTAGGCGGCTGCCTGATAGTCCTTCAGGAAAACGCGCTGAATATGGGAACTGGGCCGGAAGGGTGAAAGGCTGGTCGTGGTATAGGACACACCCCGGTTTTCCTCTGCGAATTGAAGCAGAGTGCTGCTTTCATAGCAGGGGAAGGTGTTCAGCTCCAGTCCCCGAGCCTTGAAGCGTTTATAAATATAGTCATAGTCGTAGTATTCCCGGGCGGCGGAGATGGCGATCTGGATGCCGTCCAGGTCCTGTATGTCTATGAACTTCTTTCCGGCCAACGGGTGGTCCTTATGAACAAGAAAGCAGTGATAGTTTTTGAACAGGAAAAAATATTGAAACTGATCATACCGCTTGGGATTGCTGGAAAAGGCCAGGTCAAGTCCCTCGCTGACCAGGGTCTGCTCCAGCTCAAAGGAATTGCAGCAGGAGTAGTGGAAATGGAGGCGCTTGTCCTGTTCCAGAAAGGAAAAAATGATATCGGAGGGGATGCTGGAGAAAAAGCCGTAGGACAGCAAGATGCGCAGGTGGTCCAGATCGGGGGTAGTCAGCTTGTCCTGAATTTTGTCATAGGACTGGACGATTGCCCGGAGCTCCGGCAGAATTTTGCTGCCGGCGGGAGAGAGCTCCACCCCATACGCCGTTCGGACAAAAAGGGAGGTATTCAGTTCATCCTCCAGACTGCGGATGCTCCGGCTCAGTCCCTGCTTGGAGATGAACAGCTCCTGTGAGGCCTTGGTAAAATTTTTTGTCTCTACCAGCTTAAGAAAACTTTTACACTGTACAATGTTCATGCCTGGCTCCTTTTTATTTACACCGTCTTCTTTTTTGTGCTTGTGACAGAACGTATCTCTATGATACTATAAATTTAAACTATATGTTACCATATAGGCTGTCAAAGTTCAATTGAGGCCGATTTCGGTGAAAGAAGGGTTGTTTCTGTTATGGATACTAATAGCATCGTCGTGTTGGTGCTGATTCTGTACGCGGCGGCTATGGTCGTAATGGGGGCGCATTTTAAGCGCTCAGCGGACAGAGGGTCCGTGCGGGAATCTGTACTGGGACGGGGGAAGGCCTCCTTCTGGGTGCTGCTGGGCAGCGGAGTCGGCATGCAGGTGGGCAGCGGCTTTGTGATTGGCGGTGCGGAGTACGGCGCAATCTATGGCATTTCAGGCGCGTGGTACGGGATTGGCTGTGGGCTGTCCTATATTGCGGCGGCCCTGCTGATCTGCCGGCTGGTGTACCGCAACGGGTTTGTATCCCTGGCTGATTACTTCGAGCGCCGCTATCAGGGCGTGGCTATCCGCCTGATTTACAATGTTATTACAACCTTGTCCGCCATTGCGATGATGGCAGGGCAGCTGCTGGCGGGGAGGGCTATTTTTCAGGTAGTGGGCCTTCCGTCCAGGATGGGGGTGATCGTTACCGCAGTTATCTCACTGGTTTACACCGTATCCACCGGCATGCTGGGGACAATGGCAATGGGGGCCCTCCAGTCTGCTGTTATTCTGGCCGGGATCGTGGCGGCCTTGGCCTCTACGGCCGGAGAGTTTGGCTTTGCCTTTCTGCGGGAAAATCTGCCGGCTGCATCCTTTTCCCCAATGCCCTTCGATTTGGAGTTTCTTGTCTCCCTGACCGTACCGACAATATTGTGCGCGCTGGTACAGCAAGGGATGATCCAACGAGTCAGCTCTGGTAAGTCGGAGCGGACGTCGTTTTTCAGCTGCCTGTATGGGGGGATTCTGGTCCTGCCCATTGCGCTGATTCCTCCCCTTTTGGGAATGTTTGGAACCGTCTTCTTCCCGGAACTGCCGGCCTCGTCTGTTATGATACAGCTGCTTTTGGTCAAGCTGCCTGTGGTAATCGGTGCGGTAATCCTGGCCGCAGTTATCTGCGCAGTGGTAGGGGCGTGCAACGCGGTGTACATCTCCACCGCGACGGTTATCCTGCACGACGTCTACCATGGCATCCTCAGATGTGAGGAGGACTCCGGGCGTGACCGGAAGATCGTTATGCTCGCTGACTTGGTGGTATGCCTGGTCGGAATCTTTTTGGCGCTGGCTATGGACGATATCATTCAAGTGCTGATGATGGGCTACATTTTGGTCAGTTCCGGCTGTATTGTTCCCTTTTTTGGTGGACTGATCTGGAAGCGCGGGTCTACCAAAGGGGCGCTGGTCAGTATGTGTGCCGGAATTCTGGCGGCGGTGTTGGATATGGCAGATTTGATCCATCTTCCCTATTTGAGCATTACATCCGTTTTAATTTCCGCTGTATTCTTTATAGCAGCAAGCCTTGCTTTTCCGGAGAAAAACTAAGCCAATTGAATTTTGAGAGCCAGCCCTGTACAGATGTTGTCTGTACAGGGCTGTTGTTGTGTCAGAAATAAAATGGATACTGGGGAAGGAAGGTGTTTTTCTCTGAAATAATGGTACAGCAGTACTCCATAAACCGCTGGATGATTTTCCGCTTGTATTGGCTGGGAGAAGTGATGAGCGACAGCGGATAAGAGAGCTCGCTGTCTGCGATGGGAAGGATGACCAGATTTGAATAGTGAGGCAGAGGCATCAGCAGGATAAAATCAATTGTGATGCCAACATATCCCTGTGTGCTGCACAGCTCATAGACCGTGCTGTTGTCACTTACCCGGTGGATGTTGGGGGTGAAGCCGGAGGAGAGGCACAGGGCGCAAAGGTTGTCATAGCAGCGGTTATTGATATTGGAAATTAGCTTTTGCCCCGCCAAATCCTGGAGTGTGAGAGAAAGCTTTTGGGCCAAGGGGGAGTCCTTTGACAAGATAGCTACCCGTTGACGGTAGGCCAGGTCGAACACCACCAGGCCAGGGTCAACAGCGGGTCCGTTAATCAAAGCGGCGGTGAGCTCGCCGCTTTTTACCATACTCTCACATTGATCAAAGGGATATTCAAAAAAATCAATGTGCAGGTTAGGGACCTGATCACCAAACTTCAGCAGGGAGTCCGGCGGTATAAAAAACTGCAGCGCAGGGGTGGTTCCAAAACGGATGGAGCTTTTTTGTACAGCAGAAGATTGGGAGAGCTCCTCGATCAAGGTGTCCATGGAATCTACCACCGGCTTGGCCAGCTCCTGCATACGCTTTCCGGCCTCGGTGAGTACAAGCCCCTGGGGTGTGCGGAGAAACAGTGTCAGGCCCAGTTCCTGTTCCAGGGAAGCTATGGCCCTGCTGAGTGCCTGCTGTGAGAGAAAAATATGACGGGAGGCCTGCAGAATACTTCCGTATTGACAGACTTCCAGAAAATAGCGCAGTTGTCTAAGTTCCATATCGGCAGCCTCCTTGGTCAATAAGTTGGGCTCATTTGCTCAAATTATAACCGAATTGCCGAAGAAAGTAAATTCTGAAAAGGGACATAGCGCTGAATGCACCATACAACTAAAAATCGTATGCCGATACAAAACAAAGTTGATACAAAATCTTGTACAGGGGCACACAAAGACAAAGTGATTTTCACGTATCGTCTGATGCGATACAATGACACCATCAAAAGCGAAATATTTTGTGCAATATCCACAGGGCAAAGGGTGCCCTAAACTGCTGAGAAAGGATGGAAAAATTATGAGCGGGTTTGTACTCTCAAAAGACCAGCGGGACCTGAAACGGCTGGCTGCGGACTTCGGCAGACAAGTCATGGCTCCTGTGGCGAAAGAGTATGACATCAAAGGCGAGACCCCCTTGGATGTCTACCGGCAGGCAGTGGAGATCGGCTTTGCGTCTATCACATTGCCAAAGGAGTATGGCGGGCTGGGCTTGGACATGACAACGCAGTGCCTGCTGACCGAGGAGCTCAGCCGCTGGGAGGCTGGCACCACCAATGCGCTGGGAGCGACCTCTCTGGCCTGCAAGCCGATTATGATTGCGGGCAATGAGTCCCAGAAAAAGTATGCAGTGGAGATGACCAACGGGGGCCACATGGCGGCTTTCGGATTGACTGAGCCGGATGCCGGTTCAGATGCGGCTGCTCTGAAGGCCACCGCGGTGGCCAGGGATGGGGGCTACGTTCTGAACGGACGGAAGTGCTTTATCACCAACGCGCCCTATGCCAGCTTCTTTGTCATCTTTGCCAAGACTGATAAGACGAAAGGTACGCACGGCATCTCTGCCTTCCTGGTGGAGCGGGATCGCCCCGGCGTATCGGTGGGGCGGCACGAGGATAAAATGGGCCTGAGGCTGTCTGCGGCGGCGGATGTTTTACTTGAGAATGTTTTCATTCCGAAGGAAAACCTGCTGGGGAATGAGGGCGAGGGCTTTAAGATTGCCATGAAAACACTGGACGCATCCCGGGCAGAGGTAGCCGCAGCTGCTGTGGGCATTGCCCAAAGCGCCATTGAGCAAAGTGTGGAATATGCCAAAAATCGAATCTGCTTTGGCAAACCCATTGCAAAGCTCCAGGCTATACAGTTCATGCTGGCTGACATGGAAATACAGACCCAGGCGGCCCGGAGCCTGGTGTATCATGCGGCAGAGCTGATCGATAACCGTCTACCCTACTCAAAAATCTGCGCGGCGGCCAAATGTATGGCCGGCGACACGGCTATGAAGGTAACAACCGACGCTGTACAGATTTTTTCCGGCTACGGCTATATGCGGGATTACCCAATCGAAAAACTGATGCGAGACGCCAAGCTGTTCCAAATTTTCGAGGGGACCAACCAGGTTCAGCGTGTGGTAGTTTCCTCTGCTATGCTGCGATAAGGGGGGTAAATTGTGAAAATCTTAGTATGTATCAAACAGGTGCCGGATACCACGGAAATCAAAATCGATCCGGTGACCAATACCCTGATCCGCACAGGTGTGCCCAGCATTATGAACCCCTTTGATGCCTACGCAGTGGAGCAGGCCCTTCGGCTGAAGGAGGAGAGCGGTGGCCATGTCACCGTTGTGACAATGGGGCCGCCTCAGGCGCAGGAGATTTTAACAGATGCTTTGGCCAGAGGGGCTGACAAGGCCTATCTGGTGACAGACCGCAAATTCGGCGGTTCAGACACGTTGGCTACCAGCTATATCCTCTCAAAGGTGGTGGAGAAGCTGGGCGGCTTTGACGCTATTCTGTGCGGAAAGCAGGCCATTGACGGGGACACCGGGCAGGTGGGTCCCGAGATGGCGGAGCACCTGGGGATTGCACAGGTCACCTACGCCAGCCAGATCCACGAGAAGGACGGGGCTTTTGAAGCTGTGCGGGAATGCAAAGCCTATCAAGAGATTATTTCTGTGCCCGCTCCGGCGGTCTTTACCGTGGTCAAAGGTGAGGTTCCGCCCAGATTTGAGACCATCCGGGGCCGCCTGTGGGCCAACCGCTGTGAGATCGGTGTTCTGGACTGCGAGGTCCTCCCGGTGGAGGAGGGGCACATTGGCCTGACGGGCTCTCCCACAAAGGTGCGCCGTACCTTCACCCCAGAGCGCCACGCAGACTGCGTGTGGATTCAGGGTGAGGATGCGAAGGAGCAGGCAAAGGGTCTGTGCGGTGCGCTGGCGCGCGCCAACGTGATATAGCAGGAGGTGCGTTATGGATAAGGGAAGCTACAAAGGCATTTGGGTCTATATCGAACAGGAGCAGGGCATTGTGCAGCATGTGGGGCTTGAGTTGCTCCATGCGGCGCGGGAGCTGGCTCAGGTAACGGGAGAAAAGCTGACTGCCCTGATCATCGCAGATGACGCAAGCCCTTTGGTAGAGCAGGTGGAGTGCTATGGGGCCGACGAAATCCTGGCGGTGGACTGTCCCGCCTGTGACCACTATTCTACCGATGCCTATACCGAGTTGATGTACAGCCTGCTCTGTGAGTATAAACCCTCCACCGTTCTAATCGGGGCCACTGAGAACGGCCGGGATTTTGCCCCGCGGGTCGCCTGTCGGCTGAAGACCGGCCTGACTGCCGACTGTACTGCGCTGGGTATCGATGAGGAAAATGGAGACGTGGCCTGGACCCGCCCCGCCTTTGGGGGCAATCTGATGGCGACCATCCTGTGTTCCAATACCCGGCCCCAGATCGGAACGGTACGGCCCGGCGTTTTCCGTGCACAGAGAGGTGTTAAGGCAGGGGATGTTCAGCGCCTGGTCCGAAGTGTGGAGCAGGAGAAGCTCCGTACCCAGCTCCGGGAGTTGGTCTACCGGGAGGACAGTCCCTTCAACATCGGTGAAGCGGATATCATTGTCTCCGGCGGACGGGGTATGAAAGGCCCGGAAAATTTCGCACTGCTCCAGCGGCTGGCCGACCAGCTGGGCGGTGTAGTGGGGGCCTCCCGCGCAGCGGTGGATTCCGGCTGGATTGACAGCAGCCATCAGGTGGGGCAGACAGGCAGTACTGTCCACCCCAAGCTTTACATTGCCTGCGGTATTTCCGGAGCAATCCAGCATTTGGCCGGTATGTCGGGCTCCGATCAGATTGTGGCGATCAATGTGGACCCGGATGCCCCAATCTTCAAGGCAGCCCACTATGGAATTGTAGGCGATTTGTTTGAAGTTGTCCCGGCCCTAATGGAGGAGTTAAAAGCAGCGTCGGCTGACCTGTAGTTTGTCAACAGCTTTACATAGCAAAATCATGAAATATAGGAGTTTTGAATATGAGCGTTATTTTGTATGAAAAACAAGACAACATTGGCATTATCACGCTGAACCGTCCTGAGAAGCGCAACGCGCTGAACTCCGCCATGATTCAGGGACTGGGCGATTATCTGCACCAGGCGGCGGATGACCCCGAGGTGAAGGTTATCCTGATCCGCGGCGCCGGCGAAAAGGCCTTTACTGCCGGCTTTGATCTGAAGGAGAGCATGGAGAACGATATCACCGATATCGTGGAGCGTCGTGCCGACACACAGAGCGAGGTGGAGTTTTTCAAATACCTGTGGTATCTGCCCAAGCCCGTAATCAGTGCCGTTCAGGGCTATTGCATCGGTGGAGGAATTACAATCTCGCTGATGAGTGATCTGATTATTGCCGCAGACAACGCCGCCTTCGGCAACCCGGAAATTGTGCTGGGCTATACCCCCGAAATTCCCGTGGAGCTGTGGAAGCTGCCCATGAATAAAGCGATGGAGTGGTATTTTGAGAGTAAATACTTCTCTGCCGAGGAGCTGCGGGAGATCGGTGTGGTTAACGAGGTGGTTCCCTTTGAGCAGTTGTGGGCCCGGGCAATGGAGGTTGCCCGTCTGGTGGCCAAGGTGCCTGCGGAGAGCATGGGAATGATGAAGTATTGTATCCGTAAGGTCTATGATCTGCGGGGGTTTGCCAACAGCCTGGATTTCACCGCTGAGATGTTCAACCTGTCCCGCACCAATATGCAGAAGAAGGACATGCAGGGCTTCAAGGCCTCTATAGAGAGCGGCGGCCTGAAATCCGCGCTGAACGAACGGTATGTCTGAGCAGGAGGGGATAAAATGAAAGGCATTTTAAATGGAGTGCGGGTCGTTGACCTGACCCGGTATATCTCCGGCCCCTTCTGCGGTATGCTGTTGGCGGACATGGGTGCGGAGGTCATCAAGGTGGAAAAGCCGGGGGAGGGGGAGATCAGCCGGACCGTAGGCCCCTGGAAAAACGACGTAAGCCTGTTTTTCGTTACCTGTAACCGAAACAAAAAGAGTGTAACCGCTGATATCCGCAAGCCGGAAGGAATGGCTATTTTGAAAAAGCTCATTGCCGAGTCGGACGTTCTTCTGGAGAACTTCCGAGCCGGAATGATGGAAAAAATCGGACTGGGTTATGAAGAAGTTAAAAAGATTAACCCCAAAATCATTATGGTGTCGGTCAGTGGTTTTGGCCAGGGCGGCCCCTGGCGGGACCGGCCGGCCTTTGACGGGATCATTTCCGCTGTGTCTGGTGTAACCCGCATGGAGGATGGCCACGTGGAGCGGAGCAAGGGGGCCATTCACGACCATATGGCTGGTATGTATGCCATGATGGGCACTATGCTGGCGCTGTATGACCGGGAGCGGACCGGCAAAGGGCAGTATGTGGATGTGGCTATGATTGCCAGCTCTACAATGGTCCGCAGCGACGCCATCGCCAACGCCTACCTCAACGGCGACCAGGCTGCCCTTGAAGGGGATGACAGCGCGCCCTATGGTTACCTGAAAGCGACCGACGGCTGGATCAACTTCCACGCCGGCCCCAACCAGATGTACCACAAGCTGCTGACATTGATCGACGACCCCTTCCTCCATGAGGAGCGGTTCTATGATGACATGATGCTCCGGGTGGAGCACTCCAAAGAGCTGTTTGCCCGGGTACAGGCCTGGGCGGAAGATAAGAGCTGCGACGAGCTGGAGCAGATTTTCCTGGAGACCGGCATTCCCTGCGGCATTGTAGCCACCCCTGGCCGCCTGCTGAGGACTGAACATCTTTGGGAGCGGGGGTATCTGATCAAACAGCCCGTGTATGGGCTGGAGGGGGAGGTTCCCTTTATGGGGTTTCCCATCAAGCTCTCAGAGCATCAGGAGCTGGAATATAAGGCGCCGCCGGCAGTTGGCGAAAATACCGAGGAAATTTATACATCAGTGTTAGGTATGTCCCAAAATGAAATCGAGAAGCTGAAAGAAGCTGGGATTGTGTAATCTTACCGTCGGTTAAAACTACTGGACGCAGGTGGGATGTAGATACTGAACAGGGAGTGAGAATTAACAAAGGAGGTACACAGGTATGACAAGCAGAACAATTATCATTCTTGTCATCATGCTGATTTACCTGGCAGTGATGCTGCTGGTCGGTTTGAAGGGCAGGAAATATAGCGAGACCAATCAGGATTTTATGACTGCAGCTAAACGGGGAACGATGCTGATGGTGGTAGGCTCCTATCTTGGCTCCCACTTAGGCAACGGCGTAGTCGTAGGAGGAGCACAATATGGCGCACTCTACGGGATTGGAGGCCTGTGGTATGGCGCAGGCGCTGCCTTGTCCTTTACACTGTTCGGTGTGGTTATGTCCAAGGCGATCTACCGAAAGGGCTATTTGACTCTGCCGGATGTACTGGCGGACTGCTATGGCGACAAAATTACCACTGTGCTCATCGCTATCCTGCATTTCTGTACCATGACAGCCATTTGCGCTGGCCAGATCATGGCCGGGCGGCTCCTGTTTGAATACATCGGTCTGCCTGGAGAGCTTGGGGCGGCGCTTACCTTCCTGATTGTGATTGGCTACAGTGCCATGTCTGGCCTGTGGGGCGTTATGATGACTGACGTGCTGCAGAGCTCCGTCATCTTTGTGGTGACAATCCTGGGCGTAATCTGGATCGCCATTCAGGGAGGCTTTTCCTTTATGGCAGAAAACCTCCCGGCCAGCAGCTTTGAACTGATCCCCTTTGACGCAGAGACACTGATTATGATGTTTGGCCCCTCAGCCTTGTTCGGCCTGACCTCCGCTACGGCCTTCCAACGCACCGTGGCCAGCAAAACGGAAAAAACAGCCTACTGGGCGCCCATTGTCGCGTCGGTGCTGGTGGTGGCCTATGCCGCACTGCCTGTTTTGATGGGTATGTACGGGAAAGCGCTTTGGCCGGATGCCTCTGAGAGCACGGTGTTCTTCCAGCTGCTGATGGAAAAGATGCCCCCGGTGATGGCGGGACTGATGGTAGCTTCCATCTGTGCGGCGGTGATGTCCACCTGCGATGGCGGCCTGATTGCCGGTGCGGCCAACATTGTGAACGACATTTACCTGAAGGTGGTAAACCCGGCGGCAGAGAATGATCAGAAGAAATTGTCCCGCATGACTACACTGGCCACGGTTGCGATGGGGATTTTTGCGCTGCTGGTCTCCCTGCAGTTTACAAATCTGATCCCGTTGCTGTCAATTGCGTACAGCCTGATCAACGCCGGCGCGTTGGTTATGGTTGTGGGGGCGGTATTCTGGAAGAAATCCACCAAGGAAGGTGCCGTTGCCAGCTTTATTGTCGGCGTAGGGTTAACATTGCTGAATCAGTTTAAGGTTATAACCATTCCCTACGCATCTGTTACTCCGTTGATCCCCGCACTGATTATCTTCATTCTGGTCAGTTTTATTACGCAGCCTAAGGCCGCAGAATAAGCGTAAAAGCTGACAAGCCTCCTGGTTTCCCTCTTTCTTTATGGTGCGGGATGGGGCGAAAATTTCTCCCTCAAAATTTTTGCCTCGTCCGCAGCATAAACAGATCAAACTTGAAAGCCGCATGTTATTTTGAAGGTCACATGAAGCCTTTGCACAGCAGCGCTTTGATATTTAATGGCGGCAGACTCAAGAAATATGTTGGAGTGATCCATCGCCATCAAATTACAAAGTTATTTGGTGCACCTTCATTAACCTAGTTTATTTAAAGGAGTGAGTTTGCAGAATGTACAAGCAGTATATCAATGGCGAGCTGGTCCAGGGGGCCGGGGTAAGGGTCAAGGTTCTGGACCCGGCGGATAACTCCGTAATTGAGGAGCTGGATACCGCCTCTGAGGAGCAGTGTCTGGCAGCTTTGGAAGCGGCCCAGGCCGCGTTCAAGGACTGGGCCGCAACCCCCATCGGTGAACGTGCCCAGTGGCTGGACAAGTTTATCAATGCGATTATGGCGGAAAAGGAGACGATAGCAGAGCTGTTAGCCGCCGAGACCGGAAAACCTTATAAGACAGCGATGGAAGACCTCTACGGATTTGAGGACTATGCATGCTACTTTGTTCACGAGGGAGCACGCATGGAGGGGACCACCGTCTATACCCCAGGCAAAGCCTACGGTGAGTTATACCACGCAGTGGAGCGCAGGCCCTTGGGCGTTGTAGTAGCGCATATTGCTTGGAACTACCCCATTGCAATGGCGGCGCTGAAAATTGGTCCCGCCATGGTAGCCGGCGACCCCATTGTCCTCAAGCCTGCCAGTGATACTCCGCTGGCCACGCTCTACCTTGGTGAAATTGCCGCTAAAATTGGTATGCCAAAAGGTGTGCTGAACCTTGTGTCCGGTCCTTCCAATGTGGTGGCCAAGACCCTTAACACCAGCAAAATTCCCAGCATGATTACCCTGATCGGTTCCAGCGATACCGGCCGCCGTGCCATGCACGAGGCCTCCACATCCTCCATTAAACGATTCTCCATGGAATTGGGCGGAAATGCCCCTGTTATTGTGATGCCGGATGCGGATATCGACTTTGCAGTTAAGCACTGTATCGCCTTCAAGTGTGACAACGCCGGGCAAATTTGCACAAACTACAACCGAATTTATGTCCATGCGTCGGTCTATGAGGAGTATCTGGCCAAGCTGGAGGAGGGCCTGAAGGAGGTCAGGTGTGGCAGCAAGCACGATGAGGGCCACATTATGGGGCCCATGATTACCCGGGCTGCCCGTGACCGTATTCTGGAGCTGATTGAAGAAGCTCGCAGCAAAGGGGCGGCTCTGGTGTGCGGCGGTACAATTCCCGAAGGGCTGGAGGCCGGTAATTTTGTGACACCGGCGCTGCTGAGAGATGTGACAGAGGATATGCGGGTCAGCCGGGAGGAAATATTTGGCCCCATCATTGCGGTGCGCAAGTTTACCGATTTGGACAGCGTGCTGGAGAAGGCAAATGATACCGACCTGGGCCTGGCCTCCTACTTCTTCGGCCATGACGCCCGGGACATTGCCAAGGCTTTTGAAACATTGCAGACCGGAGATGTCTACATAAACGGCGGCGGAGGAGGAGCCCATACCCCGCACATCGGCATGAAGCAGTCCGGCATCGGCTGCGACCAGTCCCGCTGGAGCCTGGAGGAGTACTTCCAGCTCAAGCGTGTGTCTATGATCCCCTAATCTGGTGTAAAGTACAGCAAATACAAAACCAGCGGAAGAAGACGAAAGCTAGAATTATAGTTGAGGGGGAGAAGTATGTTAACAACAATCGTCATTGTAATGGTCATCTATTTTGCAGCCATGATCGGCATCAGCTGGATGGGCAAAAAGCATGCAGAAAACTTTTCCGACTATCTGAATAATGGCCGGTCCACCGGCTTGCTGATGGTTATTGGCGGCTGTATGGGCGCCCACATCGGCAACGGTTTGGTGGTCGGGGGCGGTGCCGAGGGCGCCTCCATCGGTCTGAGCGGCATTGCCTACGGAATCGGCTGTTGTATATCCTATCTGGTTATCCCACTGATTATGAACGACTTTGTATACAAGCGGAACATACAAAGCCTGGCGGACTATCTCCGGGATCGATATGGCAGCGAAGGCCCTGCCCAGATTTATAACTTTGCCACCGTTTTCTCTTACATCGGCCTGATGGCGGGCCAGCTGATGGCCGGCGGCGCCCTGTTTGAAGCCCTGGGAATGAATCGATACCTGGGTATTGTGGTCATTGCTGTGGTGGTCTTTGCCTACTCCCAAATATCCGGCCTGTGGGGTGCATTTGCCACCTCGGTGATTCAGAGTGGCGTTATTCTACTGGGGCTGCTGGCCGCCGGCGTCTACCTGGTGTCAAACGGCGCCTGGGGTGAGATCCAACAGGCTATGGCTGCCGGCACAGTACCCGCCACCTATACCTCCATCGTAGGCGGCTATGCCCCCGCAGTGCTGATCGGCCTAGTAGTCCCCGTCTCACTTCAGGTACTTACCGACCAGATGAGCTATCAGCGCATTACCTGCGCAAAGAGCGCGTCCACCTCCCGGAATGCGCACCTCCTGTCTGCTCTGCTGATGGTCCCTGTCTGCGTTATGCCCTGTATCATTGGCATGTATGGCCGGGTCCACTTTGGCGCGGAGGGAAACAACGCATTCTTTACCGTTGTCCTTAACGTGCTGCCGCCAGTCTTTGCTGCCCTGGTCGTTACCGCTGTCATCGCTGCGGTTATGTCTACCATTGACTGCGTGTTTATTTCTTTCTCCCAGGTGCTGCTTAACGATTTCTACCGCCGGCGGATCAACCCCGATGTTACAGATAAGCAGCTGTCCAAGATGACTTTGGGGCTGAATGTCATTATCTGCGTGGTGGCCATTGGCTTCGCGGTTACCGCTACCTCCCTGGTGGGTCTGCTGTCCAACTGCTATCTGTTCCTGGAGGGCGCCTGCCTGGTGCCGTTCCTGGGCGGACGCTGGTATAAGAGGGCCACCAAGCAGGGGGCCATTGCCTCCTCCATCGTGGGCGCAGGCATCGCGGTTCTTGAGATGTTTGGTATCTTCTCCCTGCCTTACTCTGCTATTACCCTGTTTATCCCCAGCCTGATCGCTTTTGTCATCGTGAGCATGATGACCTCCGGGAAAGCGGAGCCTGCGGCGCAGTAATCGAGATATTAAAGGAGAAATTACTATGATTGACTTGGTTTTACGCAGTACTACTGATACAATTTACGGAAAAGGAAGCGTGAGGCGGGTTGCAGAACTTGTCAGGCAGCATGGCGGCACGCGGGTTCTGCTGCACCACGTCAGCGAGTCCTTTATCCAGCCCCTGGTGAGTGAAATCCGCGGCATCCTGGAGGACGCCGGCATCTACTGCGCCGACCTTGGCGGTGTGGTGCCCAACCCCCGTATCTCCACTGTGTATGAGGGCATCGAGCTGTGCCGCAGGGAGAAGATTGATTTTCTCCTTCCCATCGGCGGTGGCTCCTCCATCGACAGTGCCAAGGCTATTGCGCTTGGCGTACCCTACGATGGCGATGTGTGGGACTTCTTTGACTTGAAGGCCGTCCCCAAAACGGCTTTGCCGTTGGGCGTGGTGTCTACCTTTGCCGCCACCGGCAGCGAGTCCACTAAGGCCACAATCGTCACCAAGGAGGATGAACAGCTCAAACGCGGCTGGGAGGACGACAACGACAAAATCATCATCCGTCCCCGGTTTGCCATCCTGGACCCTGTGTTGACCTTTACAGCCCCTCGCTTTCAGACCGCTTCCGGCACAGCGGATATCATATCCCACATGTGTGAGAACTATTTCAGCGCAGACGCGGATAACGAATTTTCGGACCACCTGTGCGAAGCCGGTCTGAAGACGGCCATTAAATTTGGGCCCATGGCCTTGGAGGACCCCTGCAACTATGAGGCCAGAGGTGCCCTGATGTTCCTCAGCGGCTATGCCATCAACGGCTATATGAAATTTGGCCGTCACGGCGACTGGAACTGCCACGCGTTGGAGCATGAGATGAGCGGCGAATGGGACATCCCTCACGGAGCCGGTTTGGCCATCGTCACTCCTCGTTGGATGCGGCACATCTATAAAGAACACCTTGACCTGTTCATCCGCTTTGCTGCCAATGTGTTCCACATCCCCTACGATGTGGTTTCCCCTGAGAAAACTGCGCTGGCCGGTATCGAGGCGATGGAAGATGTGTTTTTCCGCAAGCTTGGACTGCCCTCCACTCTACGCGCCTTGGGCGTGCCTGAAGAAAAGATGACGGATGAGATCCTCCACAAGGTCTGTAAGCGCATCTTCTATATGGGGGGAGACGCCTACGGAGATATGCACGCCCTGCGGGAAGAGGACTTTTTCGCCATCCTGAAGCAGTGCATTTGATTGGAAGGGAGGAAAACACACAATGATCAACTTTGATATTATGAATATCCCCGACATTATCTTTGGACGGGATACGGAAAAGCGTGCCGGTGAATTGATGAAGGAATTTGGGGCGAAAAAGGTTCTGATTCACCACTCCGGTGAGCCCTTCGTCCTGCCGCTGGTGGAGCGGATCGGCGGCTATCTGACCGAGGCCGGCCTGGAATGGACCGAGCTGGGGGGCGTGGTGCCCAATCCCCGCCTGAGTAAGGTGTATGAGGGTATCGAGCTGTGCCGCAGGGAAGGTGTTGACGGTGTTCTGGCGGTGGGCGGCGGCAGCGTGATTGATAGCTCAAAGGGCATCGCCTGCGGCACTCCGTACAGCGGCGACGTCTGGGATATGTACCGTATGGTTGCCCCCGTGGAGAAGCGGCTGGTTCTGGGTGTGGTATCCACCTTTGCTGGAACGGGCAGCGAGTGCAGCTGCGCCTCGGTTGTGACCAATGAGAAAAAGCAGCTGAAGCTGTCCATCGACAACCAGCCCATCGTCCGCCCGGACTTTTGTATTCTGAACCCCGAGCTGACCTACAGTGTTCCAGCACTCCAGACAGCCTCCGGGGCCTCTGACATTATGTCGCACCTGATTGAGAATTACTGTACCGCGGTGCCCGATGTCTACATGAACCACCAATTCCTGATTGCCGGAATGAAAACCGTGCTGCATCAGGCACCTGTTGCGATTGCGGAGCCTGAAAACTATGCCGCGCGCAGCGCTCTGATGGCCACGGCCCCCTTTGCAATCAGCGGCCTGCTCCGGCTGGGGTTGGTGGGTGACTGGGCCTGCCACCTGATGGAGCACGAGATGAGCACTGAGTGGAACATTCCCCACGGCCTGGGACTGGCCATTATTACCCCGGTTTGGATGCGCTATGTCTATGAAAGGGATGTCAACTTGTTTGCCAAGCTGGCGGTGGAGCTGTTCCATATCGAGTATGACTACGACGATCCCGCCCGCACAGCCCGGGCTGGCATTGATGCGCTGTCTGACTGGTTCTGCTCCCTGGGGATGCCCAAGACCATCCGGGAGTATGTGAAGGGTGACACCTCAGAGGCGGCCCTTTGGAAGATGGCCAATCGTATCGACTATGCTTTGGAAGGTCATAAGATTGGCTGTGCCTTCCCCATTACCCCTCAGGACGTTGTAAATATCTATAAATTGTCCCTTTAATCCCTGTTTTTTCGTGTTTTTGACAAGAAAACATTTCTCGTTTTGAGTCAGGACCTGCAGTATCGACCTGACCCGAAACCGCACAGCTGCTGAAAATTTTTTGAAACAGCAGCACTAAATCAATAAACATAAGACGCAGGCCATCTGCCCATGTTACGGCGGATGGCCTGCGTTTTGTGTTTGACAGTTTTTAGTAAAATGCTGAGCAGCTGGGGTGTCCAGTTCGGGTGCAGGTCCAAGGAATGAAATTTGGTAAATAAAGCGTGATTTATAGGCCGCATAGAAAAATTTCAAACGTTAAGCGGGATTTGTCGTTTTTTACCGAACGTCGTCTCCCGCTTTTGTCAATTTTTACAGAATAATTTTACCACAGCTCTTTTCAAAATGCAAGGGGAAAAGCGGCCTATAAACCACACATTACAGGCCGGTTTTGGTGGAATTTTCCGTGAAAGTCGGGGGAAATACTCCCGCTGCGGTTGATTCATAAACCATCCTTGGAAGGGGGGAGCCCGATGACTATGGCGGTCCCGCCCGGGACGTAACCCGCCGCTGAGCCGCGCCGGCGGCGGCGGGAGGATCGTTTGCTCGGTCAGGAAGGCGCTGGCAAACCATGGGAAACTGTGGGACGCAAAGCTACGGAACTAAGGCCCGCAAGGGCTATGTTCGCCGGGTTGCACCGCAAACCACGGGAAACCGTGGGACGCAAAGCATTGGGGGCTAAATCGCCGTTCCCCCCTGAACGATGGGGAAAACCGTCCTCTGGACGGCCACACGACGACGACACGCCAGCCCGGCCGCCGGATACTTTGCATCCGAGAATACTGCAAAGAAAGGAAGATGAAACATGAAAAAGCGCAATGGAAAACTGCACAGGCGTTTACTGGCGCTGACGCTCGCCCTGTCTATGTGCGTCGGCATGGCTTGTACCACCGCTTTTGCAACGGAGAGCACACCAGACACGTCCGATGTAACGGTCACTGAGGATCACACCCCTGATACGGCGCCGGAACCCGAGCCGGCGGAGACCCCCGAGCTGGAGAAGACACCTGAACCGGAGACCCCCAGCGCCCCTGCGGAGCCCGAGGGCGGCAACGAGAGCGATGAGGGCCAGGAGCCCAGCGCCCCCGTGAACCCCGACGGCGGCAACGAGGGCGATGAGGGCCAGGAGCCCAGCACCCCCGTGAACCCCGACGGCGGCAACGAGAGCGATGAGGGCCAGGAGCCCAGCGCCCCCGTGAACCCCGACGGCGGCAACGAGGGCGATGAGGGCCAGGAGCCCAGCGCCCCCATCGTGTCTGAGAAGCCCCCGGTAAAGGACGAGCAGACTAAACCCTCGTATAGCGCCACAGAGGATACAAAATGCGTTCAAATTGATGAGCACGGCAACCACAAGAGCGAGTATCAAGTAACCAAAGAGCCAACCTGTACGGAAAAAGGTGCGGCTCGAGATTGGTGCTCGTACTGTAAGACAGTTTTCCACAACTATTCCCTTCCCGAGTTGGGACACCAATGGAGCAGTTGGGAGAAAGCCGACGGTAACCACACTCGTGAGTGTAGCAGGTGCGGTGAGACCGAGCACGAGGACCATAATCCCAAGACAACAGGAAAAGCGCCAACCTGTGAGGGCAAAGGCAACCTGGAGGAAAAGTGTACCGTATGCGGTGCTGTGCTGAATAACCCGTCCAATAAGCCCTTGGGTCACGATTGGGCCGAAGGAGAAGTAACCAAAGCGCCCACCAAGGACGCACCGGGTATCATGACTTACACTTGCAAACGTGACCCCAAGCACACTGAAACAAAAGAGATTCCCAAGTTGGAGAACGACTGCAAGCACGGTGCCGGAAACCACTTGGATGAAATCTCGTCGACTGAGGCAACCTGCACTACCGAGGGCCTCGAAATCTATATCTGCAACAGTTGCAATGCGGTTGTGGACAAAAAGCCGATTGCCCCCCTCGGCCACGACTTTAATGGCGCGGTTAAGCAGGACACTGACGAACAACACGAAATTCAGTGTACAAGATGCAACGAAGTGACACATGAGGGCCACAAATGGGGTAAGTGGGAGGTTTCCACTCCGGGAACCCGGACTACCCCCGGTACTCTCATTCGTTACTGCTCCGTGTGCGGTGCAGAACAGAAGAAGCAGTGTGACCAGGTCGATTCCCTTGGCTGTCACAAGCCTGTGAAAACCGACAAAGCCCCCACTTGCATTGAGGATGGTTATGTCATCTACGATTGCGATGATTGCGGGTATCGTGAGATCGAAGTTCTGCCTGCTACCGGCCACGTATGGGGCGACTGGAAGTCCGATGGCGCGAAAGGCCACTACCAGGTTTGCGACAAATGCCAAAGCCACAGCAATACCGTAGACCATGATTTCGGTCCTTGGTATGATGTGGAAGACCAGAAGCCGACCTGTGCTGTGGAGGGTCGTCAGGTCCACGCGTGCAAGGATTGCGACTACAAAGAGGAGCGCGGCGTCGTCACTCTGGACCCCGTCTTTGGCGATTGGATGTCCGACGGTGAGCAGCATAAGCGCGTCTGCGAAAACTGCAACGGCGCCGTTGAGAAGCACACCGAGTACGCCGACCATGACTGGAACAATTGGTATCCCGTTAATGGCAGCGTGACCAACCATGTGCGTGAGTGTTCGGTCTGTCAGGTAAAGCCGACAGACGCACACCATTTCAACGCTTGGGTTGTCGACAGACCGGCTACCGTTACGGAGGAAGGCTCGCAGCACCGTGATTGCGCGGACTGTGGCTTCACAGAGTATCAGACTCTTGCCATGCTGCCCGGCGGCGGCGGTAATCCCGGCGGCGGCGGTAATCCCGGCGGCGGTAATCCCGGTGGCGGTAATCCCGGCGGTGGCGGCACCGGCGGCGGAGGAGGAGGCACCGTAACCCCGCCTGTGGTAGACGTCCCCGACCCGGACGTGCCTCTGGTGGAAGTCCCGGACGTGGATGTGCCTCTGGTTGAGACCCCCGAGGAGGTAGAAATCCCGGACGTGGAAGTGCCTCTGGCGGAGCTCCCTGAGGAGGTAGAAATCCCGGATGTGGAAGTGCCTCTGGCGGAGCTCCCCAAGGAGGTGGACATCCCGGATGTGGAAGTTCCCCTGGCAAACGTGCCCAAGACGGGCGATGCGTCCCTGCTGTGGTATATGACCGCGCTTCTGTCCGCGGCTGGCCTTCTGGCCCTGGCCGCCTTCGAGCGCCGTCAGCGCCGCGGGATGTAACACACCTTAAACCGACGGAAGCCGGGGCCCGGACCGCGGGCCCCGGTTTCCCCCATGATTGCGGATATGATGAAACGAATGGTAACGCGGTGTCTCTGGCTGGTGCTGGCGGTGAGCGTGGCCGCCGTGCTCTACCACATGTATGACAACAGGCGCGCCGCGGCGTCCAACGCAAAGGCGGCAATGCTGGCCGGCCTGGAACACAAGGACGCCCCAAGCGTCCCCGCCCCCCTGCCCGAGGAGGCGTCCGCCCCGGCGGACACCGGCCCGGCGGAGGCGTTAGCGGACATCGACCTGGCGGCCCTCCAGGCCGTCAACGGGGACGTCATCGGCTGGCTGGAGATTCCTGACACCCAGGTGTCCTACCCCCTGGTGCAGGGGCAGGACAACCAGTTTTACCTCTCCCACAGCTGGGAGAAGAAGCCCAGCGGCGCGGGGGCGGTTTTTCTTGAGGAGACCAACAGCCGGGACCTGACCGGCTTCCACCTCATTGTCTACGCCCACCGCATGAACAAGGACCTTATGTTCCACTCCCTGAAGTATTACAGCGACCCGGCCTATTTTCAGGCACATCCCAGCATCTATCTGGCCGACGGGACCGCCGTCCGGCGCTATGACATCTTCGCCGCCCACGAGGCCGGCGTGACAAGCCTGGTCTACCGCCTGGACCTGGAGGAGCACAGACAGGAGCTGATTGACTTCTGCCTGGACAACTCGGTGCTGGACACCGGCGTGGTCCCAAAGCCAGAGGAGCAGCTGCTGACCCTGTCCACCTGCACCGGATTCGGCCACGCGGCCCGCTGGGTGGTCCAGGGTGTGCTGCGGGAGCGGTATGAGATACCCTCCGGGCACTGACCAGGAAGAAAGGAGAATCCCATGATGAAAAAAACGAAAATAACCGCGCTGCTTCTGGCGCTGAGCCTTTTGGCGGGCTGCGGCAGCGCCGCCCAGCCGGCGCCCGCCGAGGACGCGGCTTATATAGACCAGACCGAAGTGAGCCAGGCGGAGATCGGGGCGGAGGTGGCCGCCCTGTCCTTCTCGCCCGCCGCCATCCACAACCTGCTCCTGCCCGAGGCCTCCGGCAAACAGACGGAGAAGAACGGGAAGGCGGTTATCGACTACTCCAACATCGCGGACGGCTATGTGATGGCCCAGTTCACCGCCAAGACGGAGAAGCGGCTGATGGCCCAGGTGGCGGGCCCCACCACCACCTACACCTATAACCTGCCCGCCGGGGAGTGGGCCACCTTCCCCCTGTCGGACGGGAACGGGAGCTACACGGTAACAGTGCTGGAGAACGCCTCCGGCACCAAGTACGCCGTGGTGCTCTCCGCCTCGTTCCAGGTGAAGCTGAAGGACGAGTTTGCCCCCTTCCTGCGTCCCAACCAGTATGTGGACTACTCCTCCGCCTCCAAGACGGTGGACAAGGCTGCGGAGCTGACCAAGGGGGTGACAGACCCGCTGGCGAAGGTGGAGAAAATCTACGACTTTGTGGTGAAGAATCTGACCTACGACACAGCCAAGGCCCAGTCGGTAAAGAGCGGGTACCTGCCCGTCCTGGACGACGTGCTGACGACGAAGAAGGGCATCTGCTTCGACTACGCCTCTCTGATGGCGGGGATGTTGCGCAGCCAGGGCGTGCCCTGCAAGCTGGTGGTGGGATACGCCGGCAAGGCGTACCACGCTTGGATCAATGTGTGGACGGAGGAGACCGGGTGGATTGACGGTGTAATCTACTTCGACGGCTCGGTGTGGCAGCGTATGGACCCGACCTTTGCCTCGTCGGGCAAGGGGAACGAGGCCATTCTGAAGTATATCGGCGACGGGAGCAACTACACCGTGTGCTATCTGTATTGAGTATGAGAAAAAGAGTGACAAATGAGGAAATATCGGCGCTGTGCCTGGAGCTGTCCCTGCTGCTCCACGCCGGCGTGAGCCTGGGCGACGCGCTCACCCTGCTGTCGGAGGAGGAGGAGAACCCCCTGCTGTCCGGCCTGGCGGAGCGCGTGGATATGGGCGCCCCCCTGTCCGAGGCCCTGCGGGAGAGCGGCGCCTTTCCCGCCTATGTGAGCGGCCTGGTGGAGACGGGGGAGCGCACAGGGCGTACAGAGCAGGCGCTGGGCGCGCTGTCCCGGTACTACGAGGAGCGGACGCGCATGGGCCGGCGCGTGCGCAGCGCGCTGCTGTACCCCGCGGTGCTGCTGGGCCTGATGCTGGTGGTCATCGGGGTGCTTCTGGTCAAGGTGCTGCCCATCTTTGATGAGGTATACGCCTCCCTGGGCAGCGGCCTGAGCGGGGCGGCGGGCGGCCTGCTGGCCCTGGGCCGCTGGCTGGAGGGCGCCATGCCCCTGCTGTGGGCTGTGCTGGCGGTTTTGGCCGCCCTGGCCGCCCTGTGCGCAGTGTGGGAACCGGCCCGGTCGGGACTGCCCGGCCTGTGGCGCAGGCTGTCCGGGGACCGCGGGGTGACCCGGAAGCTGGACGACGCCCGGCTGGCCCAGGCGCTGGCCATGGGCATGGCGGGCGGCCTGCCCCTGGAGGAGGCGCTGGAGCTGGCGGCCGGCCTGCTGGAGAGCGGGTCGGAGGCCCGCTGCCGGGACTGTCAGAGCCGGCTGGCCCAGGGCGAGAGCCTGGGGGCCGCCCTGGGCCAGAGCGGCGTGCTGCCCGCCCGGAGCTGCCGGCTGCTGGAGCTGGGCCAGCGGGGCGGCGCAGGCGACGCGGCCATGGAGCGGATCGCCCAGGACCTGATGGAGGAGGGCGAGCGGGCGCTGGAGGCGCTGGTGGGCCGCGTGGAGCCGGCGCTGGTGCTGGTGTGCTCCCTGCTGGTGGGCCTGATTCTGCTGTCCGTCATGCTGCCGCTGATGAACATTATGGCGGCCATCGGGTGAGGAGTGTTCTATGAAAAGAAAACGAGGGGTCCTTTCCGCCCTGACCGGGCTGCTGTTCCCGGTGGCCGCCCTGGCCGCCCTGCTGTGCTTCGCCACGGCCCTGGAGGAGCTGAGCGAGGGGCGGAGCGAGGAGGCCCGGCGGCAGCTGGAGGAGGCGCTGCGCCGGGGCTGCGTGGCCTGCTATGCGGTGGAGGGGAGCTATCCCTCCAGCCTGGAGCAGCTGGAGGACCGCTATGGGCTTCAGATCGATAAGGAGCGCTTTACGGTGCGCTACCGGGCGCTGGCGGAGAACCTGATGCCGGAGATCACGGTACTGGAGAACGAGCCATGAGGAAGGGAAGACAACATATAAGCGCACTGGCGGCGCTGGTGCTGTTCGGGCTCTTTGCCGGTTGCGTGCTGGCCGTGCTGCTCACCGGCGCGGGGGCCTACCGGCGTCTGACCGGCCGGGACCGGGCGTCCTGTGAGAGCCGGACCCGCATGCAATATGTGGCGGCCCGGGTGCGCCAGGCAGACGGGGTAACGGTGGAGGAATTTGCCAAGCTCCCCGCCCTGCGTCTGGCGGAGTCGGGGGGATATGTGACGTGGGTGTACTGCTGGGACGGCTGGCTGACCGAGCTGTACACCACGGCGGAGTCGGAGCTGGGGCCGGAGGCCGGGGCCCGGCTGACGCCGGCCGCGGAGCTGTCCCTGAGGCTGGAGGAGGGACTGCTGGAGGTGGACGTCACCGGTCCGGAGGGGACACAGGAGCGGCTGTATCTCAGCCTCCGCAGCCAGGGGGAGGGGACGCCATGAGGAACAAAGCGCCCCTGGCCCTGATGGAGCAGATGGTGATGCTGCTGGTGTTCGCCCTGGCGGCGGCCCTGTGTCTGCAGGCCTTTGTGCAGTCTGACCGGCTGTCCAGGGAGAGCGCGGCCCGGGACCGGGCGATTACCCTGTGCCAGAACGCGGCGGAGCTGGTCCGCCACGGGGGAGGCGACCTGGAGGCGGCGGCGGAGAAGCTGGGCGGCACCTGCACCGGGGAGGAGCTCTGCGCCGGCTATGACAAGGACTGGACGGTCTCCGATGTTCAGAGCTGCACCTACCGCCTGACGGTCCGGCCGGTGGACAGCGGGGTGGAGGGCCTGGGCAGGGCCCGCATCTCGGTGGTGGAGGAGGCAAGTGAGAACAGGCTGTTTGAACTGGAGACGGCCTGGCAGGAGGATATCAATGGATAAGGGAAAAGGGTTTTCTCCCCCGGCAATCGGGGGAGCGTCTCTGCTGGCGGTGTTCGCCGTGCTGTGCCTGACGGTGTTTGCCCTGCTCAGCCTGACCACGGTGGAGGCGGACCGGCGGCTGGCGGAGGCCGCCGCACAGGCCGTTACGGACTACTACGCCGCCGACTGTCAGGCCCAGGAGGTCCTGGCCCGGCTGCGGGCCGGGGAAGTGCCCGAGGGTGTGGAGGAAAAGGGGGTGGCCTGGGCCTATCAATGTCCCATCTCCTCCGCCCAGGAGCTGGCGGTGGAGGTCCGAAGGACGGACTGGGCCATTCTGCGCTGGCAGGTGGTCCCCGCAGGGGACTGGGAGACGGACGACAGGCTGGAAGTCTGGGACGGCACCCTGTTTTGAGAGGAGACCTTTATGGAATTGCTGGACTATTTGAGGCGCGCGGTAAAGGACCAGGCGTCTGACCTGTTCCTGGTGGCGGGCGGGCCGGTGTGTGAGAAGCTGGATAACCGGCTGGTCCCGGTGAGCGAGGGGCGGGTGTTCCCCCGGGAGACGGAGGAGCTGATTATGGAGCTGTACGCCCTGGCAGGGCGGGAGCCGGCCCCCTATCTTCAGAGGGGGGACGACGACTTTTCCCTGTCCGTGCCCGAGCTGGCCCGGTTCCGGGTCAACGCATACCGGCAGAGAGGGTCTCTGGCGGCGGTGGTGCGGATTGTGTCCTTTGAGATACCCGACTGGCGGGCCTGCGGCATCCCGGAGCAGGTGATGGCGCTGTCGGATATGCTCCACGGGATGGTGCTGGTGACGGGGACGGCCGGCAGCGGCAAATCCACCACCCAGGCCTGCGTCATCGACCAGATCAACCGGAACCGGGAGTGCCACATCATCACCCTGGAGGACCCTATCGAGTACCTGCACAGGGACGTGAGGAGCATTGTGAGCCAGCGGGAGATTGCCATCGACACGGAGAACTACCTCAGCGCCCTGCGGGCATGCCTGCGGCAGGCCCCGGATGTGATACTGCTGGGTGAAATGCGGGACGCCGAGACCATCCACACCGCCATGACAGCGGCGGAGACGGGACATCTGCTCATCGCCACGCTGCACACCAGGGGGGCGGTGAATACCATAGACCGGATCATCGACTCGTTCCCGGCGGGCCAGCAGGAGCAGATCCGGGCGCAGCTGAGCATGGTGCTGGACACGGTGGTGTCCCAGCAGCTGCTGCCGGGTAAGGATGAAAAGCTGGTGCCCGCCTTTGAGATTATGCGGATGAACAGCGCCATCCGGGGACTGATCCGGGACAATAAGACCCACCAGATCAACAACGCCATCGCCGCAGGGGCCAGGGAGGGGATGATGACGATGGATCAGTCCATCCTCGCCCTGTACAGGGAGGGGAAGATCTCCGCTGAGACTGCGGTGAGCTTCGCCTCTAATGCCGACCAGATGAAACGTTGGATGACTTCAGGCTGATGACCAGCCGCGGAGCTGCATCGCATGACACGATTTTTGATTTGTTTGCGCTATCCATGATAATACCCCTATGCAGGTATTATCCTACACAGGGGGACTTTTGTCTATTGTACGGTTTTACTGGGGCAGTTTATTTTACATTTTCAAAAAGTAGTGGGCACTTTTTTCAGGTACAGGAAATCTTTAATTTAATGACATTGCTGCTAACGCTTCCACTATGACTCCGGCGTGTTCACCACCAACGTGATGCTGCGGGGGTCAGCAACGGGAAAACATCTACATTATGACCATAGTGAGCCGAAAGCCGTAGCAAACTATGTAGCAACGCAAAATATTTGGACTAATTAAAGATTTTGAACTTTTCTGCAACTTTTAAATCTTTTAAAGCACTAAATCATCCATCTCTGCAGTAGCGAATCTTAATTATTTGCTGAATACCCTACCTCCAACCAATTTGCTTTATCACTTTCCCTCCCATTGGCTCCAGCCTGATCACATCTGATTCTACTCTGCCGTTCTCTATCACCGGTACACTTCCATCCCCCCAAGACAATATCCATACGGTCCGATATCCTGAGTGTTCGCCAGCAAAATGTTCTGCCCGGAAGCCGGGTCCTCTAGCGTTAAATACAGATTATAATGTCCTTGGGCCAGCCCTTTCCCAGAAATTGCGGCTTGGAGTGTCACTTTTTTTTCGCTGTCCGTTCCACCGGATAGCTCCCGCAGGCCGCCGTACCTGACCAGGTATTCCCCTGCCAGACTGCCGTCCGCGCCGCGCAGGGCAATGGTCATTTCTGGCTCCACATATACAGGCGCAAACCCCTCGTTCCGAAGAAAAACTTTCACTATAATTTGATTCCGAAAGGCCTTCCACTCCGCCTTCACGCCGCTGATCAACAGCCTGTAGCCCAAATGCCTCTCAATATAGGAGAGACCGTCCACACCCTGAAAGCAACCGCTCTGCATCACCTTGGCGGCCCATTTGTCCATGACCTCCTGGTCATAAGCCCGATTCAAGTATGTAATGTGCATTGCGGATAAATCCCGCACCGCATTCTCAAAATCATTAAACGGATTTTCAATCACAACCTCGCCGCCGTTGGGGACACCGCAGCACAGCGTCTCCTGAAACGCCAGCTCCTCAGCTCTGCTCCGCCGCTGGTCCTCCAGCCCTCCCACGCCATACGTGCCTAAATCGGTTTCGCTGCCCAAAATCCCGTCATTGAACAGTCCCAGCCGTGCCACAAGGGCGGTGTCCGCTCCATCTTCGGTAATCTGACGCCACTGAGCCGGCGTGCGCACCGAGAGATAGCCCCCGGTGATCTCAGCCAGCTTCTGAGCCAGTCTGCGCAGCTCCTGGGGAGACTCGTACCGGGTGCTGTGCATCTCTCCCCAGTCCCCAACAAAAAGACCTTGAAGCGTGAAGATACTGTCTGAATACCGGTTCAAAATCTCCCCCAGCTGTTCCATATGCTGGAGAATAAGGTCCAGGCTGGCCGGCTCGGTGAGGAGATTTTTCTGCTCCCAGTCGTAAAGGAATCGCACAATCAGCTGCTTGTCCCTCTGCGCAAGGGCGTTAAACAGGGCGTCGATGTTCTTCAGCCCGGCTGGGCTGATTTCCTGGGCGCGGTACTCCTTCAGGTTGATCTGCACAAGGGCCAGAGTGGTTTCGGTATCCCCATAGTAGAACCGCTCCACCAGGTCGTTGTAATCCGTCTCTTGATCCGTAATATGAAATTGATAGATGTAGTAAAAGCCCCGGTTGGGATTTCGCAGCGGCCTGGCGGACTCCTCAAAGACCGCTGCGGTCACCTTCACTCGTTCCATCTCCGTCCATCCTCCGCAGACAAAGAATATCCCCGCCATCAATATGCACACAGCGGCAAAGGACAGGTGGGAAGTCCGCCGCCTGTTATTCGCCGGGGATCGCCAGGTCGTACAGCGCGTAGGGCTCCTGCCGGAAATAATAGCAAACAAATTCTTCATCCTCATAATATATGTCCATTTCGTTAGGATAGAGCTCCGCGAAGCGTTGGCACCAGCAGTAGGCCCTGGACTCCACCGCAGTCCGGTTGACACTGTAGTGGTCAAAGGGGGCGTATACCTTCTTCAACTCGCCCTGCGCCGCCTCCTGGGAAAGCTCAGAAGAAATGATATCCGGCGCAATGCTCCACATTCTTTCATATAAAGTAAATGTTCCTTGCGCCTTTGGCAGTGCCAGCCAAGCAGGCCCTTGTACAACATGGTTTTGCGCATACTCCAAGGGCTTCTTTTCTATAAACAGAAACACATGCTCGGTAGGAATCTTATACTTCTCGCCAGCGGTTTTATTAACAAAGTCAATCAACTCCTCGTGCCAGCCGTACTCAATCATTTGATACAGGCCGTCCGTTGGTGATACAATCGTATAAGTAAACTCAGGATAACTTTGTACGATATGGTTCACCAACGCCACGTCGGCACGATAGCGGGTTAATTCACAGTAAAGATACTCATGAAAGCTGGTTTTGTAAATGCAGGCGCAGAGCGCGGCGAGACATGCGAAGGAAACCACACACACGGTCTGGCTTTTCAACCACGTTAAAAGCGCAAAAGCGATCAAATCCAGAGGAATGGCCGCCACCGCAAACAGCAGCATGCGCGTCGTCGTCACAAGCCGGGCACCGACGATAAGTTCCGGCAGCTTCAGATACGGCGCAATATACACAACCATCATTGCAAAGGATAAAGCCGCTAAGAGCAAATATTTTTTCACCCACAGCCTGGCCAAATCCCCTATATGAGATGTGTTCCTCTTTTTCGTCCGCAAGCACCAGCTCACCAGTTTGTTCGCCGCGCCAACCGCCGCAACCGCTGCGGTTAAGATGAATACAAAACCGCCCAGTCCGCCATCTGCCAGCTCGGAATAGCCTGACAGTAGAGCTTTATCACCGTAGGAAAAAATGATTTCTATCGTCCCGGTGTTCTCCTCTATCATCCCCTGTCCGCCCAAACCACTCGCCAAGGTCCTTCGCTCAGTATCATCTGCTCCGCGGATAACCCCTACTGCCCAATCTATGGAGCGCTCCATAGGAATTCCGGAGGCCAGACCTGCCGCCATAGGGCCTACGGCAATCAGAACCCCGCACAAAACCGCCGCTGTCAGGGGAAAAAACCATTCTCTTATCTTCGCTGCGTGGAATACGACAACGACCAAACACAGGAAAAAGGCCATAATAACCGCATAAAAGTGAGACGCGCAGATCATAGCCAGAGCCATTGTGAAGCCTAGGAGATCTTCATCTGTCCAGAATTTTCCCTTGCTCACCGCCCCTCTCCCACTGCGCAGATACCGCAGCAGAAAGAACACACAGAGCATTTGCGCCGGAAGCGCAAATTCCAGGGGCAGCGCCCATTGTAAACGGGCAAGCCCACGTACCTCGTTCATGCTGTAATGGTAAATCGTGAACACCACAAGGACAATAATGGGTGTAAACCGCCAGTGAAACAACTCCCGAAGAAGGCAGTAGCAGGCCGCGAAAAATGCAACAGCCTGTATACCTCCGAAAAACAGAACCAGGCTGTAAAGCTCCACGCCCACCAGCGTGTGAACGGCGTAAAGCAGGCAGTGCATCGCTTCCGGGTAAACCCCCCCCGAAAACACCTGGCCCTGGGTCAGGCCATAGATCCAGGCGTGATGGACATATTGGTCGCCAAAGCCGTAGGCGCTGGTCTGAAACGCCCCCCAAGAGAAGTAAACCAGCGCATAGAGCGCAAATCCCCCCAGCACCAGATACTCCAACAGCCGGGGCCGCGCCCTGCGCAGTTGTTCCCGCAGTGTTTCCGCCAACCTGCGGAGCAGCTGTTCCAGCAGTAGCCTGGGCCGTGCGACAATCGCCGCACGATAAGCTGCTGTGGTGCGCTCCTCCGTCACATACAGCCTCCGCCACAGCACAGCCAGGGGTACACCAAAGAAAAAGGCCCGCACTGTCCATGCGTTTAACACGTGAAGCAGTCCCAGGCCCAGCACCACCGTGTTAATGAGAACGGTCTGGGCCGTTATACAGAAGCCGAATTGATAAATCAGAGATTTTCCGCTCAGATATTTGGAAAACACAAACCTGGGCCACAAAAACTCCACCAGCAGGTAGCCGAAAAGGACTTTCAGAAATTCAAAAACCCAATAGGGTGTGTTGACCATATCCATAGAATTTCCTCCTTACCGGCGCTCTTACGCCTGCCTGTTCCCGGCATCCATTTTCATCACCTTGATACGGAAGGCAATGGACAGCGTGCTGAACAGCATCCGGGGCATGTACCAAAGCGGCTTCAGGCCGGAATGGATGCTGTTGCCCCAGGTACGCGGATACATAATGGCGGGGACCTCCACCACCCGGAAATTCAGAAGCAGCATCTGCATGAGCATATTTGCGTCCGGATAGGCCACATCGAAATTGTTATACTGAGCATAGCAAGAAAAGGCCTGCCGGCTCAGCCCTTGCAGGCCGCTGGTGGGGTCGGTGACGGTCTGTCCTGCCACAAGCCGGATAATTCCCCGGAACATTCGGTGGGCCAGCCGCTTGGCCAGAGAGAGACGGAAGCTTTTGCTCCCCTCCAGATAGCGGGAGCCCAGCACGATGTCGGGACGCCTCCCCTCACCGTCCTCATGTAGCAACTGCTTATAAATGACTGCAATATTACAAGGATCATGCTGTCCGTCAGCGTCCATCTGAATCACATAGGGATAGCCCGCTTGCACCGCGTACTTGTACCCCACCTGTATTGCACCGCCGTACCCCAGACAGAACACATTGGAAACGACCTTATGTCCCCATTCTGCGGCAATGCGCGCTGTATGATCACTGGAAGCGTCATCAATCACCAGCACATCCGCCATCTGCGAAATGCCTGCCTCTTCCATCTGCTTAAAAAGCTCAGGGAGATTCTGTGCCTCATTGTGGGCAGGCATGATGACCAGAAGGTCTTTTTTCTTCATATCTCCATCCCCTATTCCACTCACAATTCCAGAATCGCCTTTACCGCCTCCTGGGAAGCGGCTCTCTTTACCCGTGCGGCAGCTCCCAGGCGCCTGCGCCGCCTCTTGTCACTCAGCAGAATGCCGACGGCTGTAGACACAGCTTTTGGCGTCAGGTCGCACAGCAGGCCGTCCCGATTCTGCTCCACCTGGCGGCGGTTGCCGCTGGCGTTGGAGACCACAACAGCACAGCCCAGCGTCTGCGCCTCCTGAACGGCGATGCTCCGCCCCTCAAACCGGGTAGCGTGGACATATACATCCGACTGAAGGTAATAGGGATAGGGGTTCTCCACCGCTCCAAGGAGGATAAAGTCCTCCTGAAGTCCCAGGGCAGCAATTTTTCTCTCCAGGGTTTTCCGCTGGACCCCCTCCCCAAGCACATACCACCGGACTTTGAAGTCGGCATCTTTCAGCAGCCGCATGGCGTCAACGGCAATTTCAAACGCTTTCTGGTAGGTCAGCCGCCCCACGCTGAGCAGCCGCAGGCCGTCCCAGCCGTCGGAAAATCCCCCCGGCTCTCGGGCCAGACGGCGAATTTTTTCCTGATTAACCAGATTCGGCAGTTCCTGGAGCCTGTCCCGATACTCGGGATAAATCCGAAGAAAGGGCTCCCGGATTTCCTCGGAAACCACAAAAATTTTCTGAAACCGGGCCCAGCAGTCCCGGTCCATCGCTCGGGTATATCCGCTCTGCTCATAGTCGATATGGACGACGGCCAGCTTTTTTTCGGCCTGGACATGGTCCGCCACAAAGTAGGACGCGCCGCCCTCAATCCAGGCAACCGCCACGTCGTAGCGGTCCTCCAGGCGGACCGCCCCGTCGGCAGCTACCCGCCAGAACAGCTTGTCCGGCTGAAAGCGGCGGTTTCGGAGCATGGACGGCAGCGCCCGCAGAACGCTCCCCAGCTTTCCCGCCCAGCTTCCATTCCGAAAAAAGCTGGCGGCTACCATGCGTGCCAGAGCCCAACGCCCAGGGCTATCCTGTATGGAGCCGCCATCCACTTTGCCATTGAGCAGCCGCACATGCTCCGGCACCCGGCTTATCAGCTGCCCCCGGCCCAGCAAAACATAGAGGTCGATGGCGCAGTCTGCGCTGTCCAGGCTGTCCAGCAGCTCCAGAAGCGACCGCTCCGCCCCTCCTATGCCCAGGGTGTTAATGACAAACAGCACTTTCTTCATCAATCAAGCGTCTTTCGGCGCTTTCGGCCCCCTCCTCTCTATCCTCCGCCATCAGGAGGGACACCATCATAGCCAGCTCCTGGTTCTGTGTAATCAGTCTGGAGAGCAGCAGACAGGTCCGAAAGGCCCCCAGCAGACAGGCTCCGCCCACACAGAGCAGTACAGCGTCCGCCCAGGGAGGGAGTAGGCCGAGCCAACCGGACAAGCCTGGTATAACGCCCACCCCTGTCATGGCCGCCCCCAACAGACACCAAGCGACCGCCAGATCGGGTGTCATTTTCCTAACTGCATAAAACCAGACGCTGGCAGCCGCCAGAATCAAGCCTGCCCCCACAATTGCATACCGCATCAACGTCGCGATTCCCATAGCCCCTCCTCCGCGTTCTTCCATTACTTACGCGCCGGCTGCAACTCCGCCCCGCTTGACTGGCTGTAGACCTGATCCGGAGGCCGTTTTCCGCCATTCCGCTCAAGTAGCCTGCCCCGGCAGAAGGTTTGTACGTCCATATGCCGCTCCACCCAGCGCAGCCGGAAGTATCCGGCGGTCCAACCGGCGAAGGAGCCCGCCACTACACCTGCTCCGTACCAGACATCCGGCAGACCGGCAGCCACTACGCTGCCCAAAAATGTGATCAGACAGAAACCCGCCGCCGTGAGCACCGCCCCCCACATATCCCTGAAATAGTAAAGGAACAAAATCTCGGCATACATCTGGAACAGGATGAAATATCCCGCCGCCAGACAGGGGTAAATACGCATCACCAGCCCCGCAAAGCCGAAGCGGGGCAGCAACACCACAAAGAGCAGATATACCACCACCGAGATGATGAACTGAATACGGGCCAGGTCCATCAGCTGGTTGGCAATTTCCCGGAACATCTCCCGCTTGCTGGTTTGGATGTCTGACAGCCTTCCTCCGATCACCGCTTCGGAGTAGGCCTTATACCGGTCGTGGAAAAACATCTCCACCCGGGCAATAAAAATGACGGTGGCAGAAATATTTGTGAACATGGCCAGGCAAGAGGCCATGTCGTAGGGCTGGGCACAGACAAACGATTTGACCACCACCATTCGTATGTCTGTGGTCCAGAAAACAAAGTTGTGGATATACAACCCCAGGGTATAGCAGAAATTGATAGCCACCAGATGCCAGTACCGCCAGAAATACCGAAACACCGGGCGGAACCGGTTACTGTTGCCCACAAAATACCGCCGCACCGAGCCATATTCCAGCACAGCGGTGAGAAAAAAACCCACCGTGAAGCCCATGAGCATACTCTCTGTAACTTCCCATCTGACCCAGAAGCGGAGGATCAGTGTGAGAAGGAAGGTGACGGCCAAGCCCGTCAGAAAAAAGAGGGATATCCTTCCATAGTCCTTACAGATGGAGAGGTAGAGCTGCGAATAGAACACCAGCACCAGAGAGATGTAGCCGCAAAAGCTGACAAATACATAAGCTACCGGCACATTCCCCACAAAGTGCTCCCACAGGCAGAAGGGAATGCCCAACAGACAGCTGAGGAGAATATTCAGCAGCAGCCCCAGGTAGTAGCAGGGCAGGATGTCCTGATATCGCTCCTCAAAAATGGCGTCCTGCATATATTTGGAGAGTAACGAGTTAAAGGGCGACGCGGTCAGAAGGGAAAAAATGAAGATGTATAAAACAGTGCAGGAAAAGAGCTCCCTGGTGTAGTAATCCAAAGTGTCAAATCCCAGAATCCACTCCAGCAGCAGCAAAACCCCGATGACCAACACCATTGGAGCCACCGTCAGGCAGGAGCCATAGGCAACCCCTGCCAGGCTGGCGGTAATGGACCGTTTCTGGAAAAAGTGATTGAGCCTTACGCCAATGCCGGCCATCCGTCACACCTCCTTCTGTCAGACTGCCACACCTGTCTTCGATTCGCCTTTCCGCTCCTCCGGGGAGAAATTCTGGTAAATGCGCTGGTAGGTATCGTGCATCTGCTCCATTTGGTAGCGGGCGCACACCCTTTTATATCCGGCTTCCCCCATGCTCTGACGCTCCGCCGGACGGTGGGCCAGGTAAAGAATGGCTTGCGAAATTTCTTCCAGGTTCATAATGTGGGTGACAAGGCCCGCCGGGCCAAAGTCATCGCCCTCCCCCAGAATGAGCCCCCGGCAATTGCCCACATTTGTGGCAATAACAGGCTTCCGGGCGGCGAAGCTCTCTAAAACGGTCAACGGCTGGCCCTCGCTGATGCTGGTGAGGAGGGTCATATCCATCCTTCCCAGATAGTCCTTCGTATTGATTCTTCCGGTGAAAACCACATCCTGGAGGGCCATGTCCTCCACCAGGTCAAAGCAGTCCCGGGCATATGCCTCATCCTCCTCCCATGGGCCCATAACCCACAGCTTCAGGGCGGGTTCCCGTTCCTTGGCAAAGCCAAAGGCCTGCAGCATGGATTTCACATCCTTGATGGACGTAATCCGTAAAAATGCCCCTACATTGATCCACCCCTCGTCCTCCTCCGTCTTTCCCGAAAGATTCCGGAAATCCTCCACCCGAATTCCGTTGGGGGTCACTTTGATTTTTTCCTCCGGACAGTCCATCTCCACCTGGAGGGTTCGAGCGTGCTCATACAGGCTGGTCACCAGATCCGCCTGCTCATACGCCAAACGCGACATCTTGCGGAACTGGCTGATCCAAACATTCTTGTACAGGCCTTGTACCCATTTGGCTTTTACCAGCTCCTCCTCCCGCTCGCGGGTGTAAATGCCGTGCTCGGAAATTATGAGAGAGCTGCCATACAGATGCTTTGCCATGCCACCAAGCACACCGGCGTATCCGGTGCAGAGACAGTGGTACAGCTCCGCCTTGGGCAGCTTCATGCTCAGCGTAAAAAAGAGGGGCAGATAGATGGAGCGCATCATCCACAAAAAGTCGGAAAATACCACTTGGCTGTAGTGGAGCTGGTAAAGCTCAGTGACCGCGTGGAAAAAGTCCTCCCCCATCAGCAGGCCGTTGAGCGAGGGCCGTTTCTTCTGAAAAAAGTCGATCAGGGTCCCCCAGTCAATCCGCTGGTCCAGCAGCAGGCTGCGTAGAGCGTTGTACTCCTCGCGGTTCATCCGCACCCTTCCCCGGCCGCTCCAATCCATGTCCTGCAAATACAGCTCATGGACCTCCGTCACATTGTCCGGCAGGGTATAGGCAAACTTTCCCCGCAGGGCACGGCTGGATATCACAGACAGGATGACAAACTCATGTTCCGGAAAGGAGCGAATCAAATCGTCCGCCCAGCTGGAAACACCGCCCATCGTGTAGGGATAGCTCCCCTCCGCCACGATACAAATGCGCATATGCGCCACCTCCCCGTAACATGCTCCGGCAGACGGTCAGTACGGATGCTCCGAACCTAAAACCGCCTCCACATTGTTTTCAACCGCCTCAATCAAATACACACCGTGCTCCACCTGCCGGACGCTGCCGCCTGTTACCGACTCCACCGTTCTGCCGGAGGCCCGCAACAGGAACCAGACGGTTCCGCTGCCGGTATGGCGGATGGATACCAGGTCCCCCTCCCGGGTACAGGTATAGTCCAGCGCCAGAAAGTCCCGGATGCGCCCGTCGCACTGAGAGACTGTGGCAGCGTCAAAGGCCTCAAAACACTTCCAGCCGCTGGACAGACTGGCAGCAAGCCGATGGGCCAACACGTTCCAGGTATCCTCCGTTCCGTTCGGATACGCAACTCTGGAAACCTCAGCCAGAACGCCGGTATAGGCTAGGGCCGTCTCCACACTCCGCACCCGAAAATCACTCCGGTAGGTGTGGGCAAAGCTGTCAGCCACTGCCGTCTGCCGGGTGACCCACTCGCTCTGGTAGCCCACTACGTCGCTGCCGCCGTCATAGGGGCTGACTACAGTGCGCACACCGGAAAGGCCCTCCCGGTTCAGGGCGTCGTCCAGCTCCCGTTCTTCGCCATAGAGGGCGGTAAACGTATATTCCAAGCCCGCTTGACGCATAAATTCCAGGTCCACCGATATCCGTTCCACCACCGGCGTATCCGACACGCTGGTGAGGGATAGACCAAGCTCCCCGCCCAGTTCCCTGATCCGCTTCATGTAATAGGCGAGCTGGTCCCGGTCCGGCAGGCGGCCGTTGCTATAGTCAAATCGTACAGACATCATACAAGTAAGCCCCAGCTCTCCCCGGAGGTACGCCGCAGTGACATCCGGCCACAGCAGGTCCCGATATAATCCCTGCATATCCCGGCCATAGTATTGGGCTAATGTCTCCCCATTTTCCAGGGCCGGGGATGGATAGTCCGCCAAAATCAGGCTCTGGGCGTTCACCACCGGATAGACGGTACATTCGTTGATTTCGGAAACCATAGCGGAGAGGAGCCCCAACCCTGTGGCATCCTCCATGTAGTCGCCATTGACCGCGAATACATACGCACCCCCCAGGCTCCTTCTCCAAATGACTACCGGGGAATCCTCCGATTGTGCTGTCTCCTCGAAGATTCCCTTCATATAGACCTTGGTTCCAGGGCCCAGGACATACCAGGGCATCTCCAATGCCAGGTCCTGCCGCCATATGTCCGTCTCTTTCTCCACTCGATAAACGGCCTCCCCTCCCAGCAGAAATCCCTTGTAGAGATGAAGGCCCTGTACTCTGGTTCGCAGGGCGCGCACCTCGTCGATACCCAGCAGGTCCCGCAAATTTTGGTTTTCCTGCAGAACGGACACCTCCGGCAGGGTAGCGAAGACCAGGCTGGCCCCCTGAGCAGCATAATCCAGCAGGGTCTGGCAGGCAGCTTCGCTCCAATCCAACCTGGCCCCGTCCAGCACAATCAGCTCCGGGGCCTCCGTTCCCGGGGCAAAGTCCGCCAGACTAGCTGCGGAAATGAAATACCGTTTGGTATAAGCGGCCCAGTTGGCCGTCATCTGTGCGACGCGGCTTTCGCTGCCGCCGATACAGGCCACACCGGACCGGGCGGTCCCCCATGGGAGCCCGTCCTCTGGTGTAAAAACGCCGCTCCTGGCCGTCAGGGACAACACATCCACGGCGTTCTCGTTCTCCTTATAATCATTCCAGATTTCCATTGCCGTGTTCGTAAACTGAAACATAAACAGGACCACCAGCATAACCGCTGCAATGGAAAAAAAATTGCGGCGCGATATCATCCGTTTCCCTCCGTCGCGTTTCGAAGCTCAGCCAAATACTTGAATCAGCTCCAGCGTCTCGCTGTCAATTACCACCGCCGACCGCTTCAACGCAGCTATGGTGTCGAAAAAGGCTTGCCGGTTTTGGGTGGAGAAATACAACTTCAGCCTGCATGTATAGGCTGCGAGACTGTCCGGGTACTGGCTGGACAGCCGGCCGCACCAGGTTTCCGTCTCCGCAAAATTTCCTGTCTCCAAAAGCCGCAGGCATACGCTCTCATAGTGGTTCTCCGTGAACTGGTCGGGGGCTTTATCAAACAGGGACTGGGCCGCCTCGGCCATCACTCCCGCCATTTTTTTCTGTTCCAGCCCGGAAAATACCCGTTGCTTGAGAAATCTGTCCATATAAGGGAGCAGTTCCAGCTCCGCGCCGGTCTCCTTCTCCTCCTCCTCTGCTATGGCCCGGCGGAGCTGACGGACCCTGGCCCGGAACTCATCCAGCGCCCCGCTGAGAATGGAAGCGGCATAGTGGGCGGTTTCCGAGTCCTCGCTGTTCAGTGCGAGTAAAATGGTGCCCAGCGTAGAGCTTACGTCCCCGCGGATGGTGTTCATCATCACCATGCGCAGGTCCTTGCTTTTGTTGACAAACAGGGCCTCCTCCAAGGGGATAATGTCCCGCTCCCGCTCCTCGTCCGCATTCAGCTTGGTCTTGACCCGCTCCTTACTGAATACCACATCTTCCAGGCTGGCCTGCATCCACAGCGGCAGGCGAAATACCGCATAGGCGGCCAGAAAGAACAGCGGACCCACCACCGGACACAAAACCATAACTCCAAACCGTAGCAGATAGGTCCGCCGGTTATCGTGGCGCACCTCCACCTTGGCCTTCCGCTCCTTCCTGGTTCGCAGAGGCGACACCACCAGAGCGCCTACAATCAGGTAAATCACCGCCGCCAGCAGGTTGAACAGCCATAGGATCACAAAATCCCGCTCGCTCAGCATTCCGCTCACTGCGCCACCTCCGTCACCACACAGCTCTGATAGCCGGTTGTCCGGAACCGTTCCTGCACAAATTCGGCGTTTTCCGGGCTGGTGTTGGAGAGGAGCACATACAAAACGCCGTTCTGAATAGACCCCATATAGTCCGACTGCCGGACACATCCGCTGAGCGCGGACGCTGCGGCGGCGCAGTCCCCGCCCGGCACCGGAACCTCCAGCAGGGTACACTCCGTAAGGCCCTGGTCCCTGGCTTTCAGGAAGGCGCGGGTCAGCTGGAAGAACGCATTTCCGGCCAGGAGCCGGGTCCCCTCCACATACCGCTGGTTGCTGAGGGCGTCCAGGTACTGATTCGCCCGCACCACAGCGGTCTGGACCATCTGCCCGACTACCGCCAGGCGGTTGGCCTCCGCCATGGTCATACGCTGCCAGGGGATGCCCCAAAGCATGAAAATCAGCTCCATGCCCTCCTCACTGTAGACCGCACAGGCCATCTGCGGCAAATTTTCCCGCATCGCCTTGTTGATAAAGACCCGCCGCTCTTTCAGCTCGTCGTACATCTCGGTTATCGCGATATATTCGATGGAGTTCCCCAGGCTTCTCGCCTCCTTGGAGGTGGAAGAAAAGAGACGAGCGTAACTGCGGTTGGCCACGGTGTAAATCGCCGCGCCGCCGCAGTCCATCAGCTGGGAGAGCACCTGCACAGCGGTAAAGAGCACCTCCTCCGGGGCCTGATGCTCCAAGGTGGAGGTGATGTCGTAAATCTTCCCCAAGCTGTCCTTTTGATTGATCAGCTGGGTCTCGAAGTTCTCCTTCATTCGCACATTGCTGTCATTGATCTCCTCAATATCCCGGAGACGGCCCTCCAAATAGGCGATTTTTTCCCGGCTGTCCTCCTTCAGCGTGAAAATCTGATCCTTTATGTAGCCGACTACCATGCCCACAATGAACAACTGCGCCATCCACACATAAGTACTGTAATCCATCAGCACCGCAAAGCCGCTGTAGCCTCGGCTTTGCAGTAGAAAATACCCGATGGAGGCCAGGAAGCTTGAAAGCACCGCCTGCCGCTGGCCCATGGTCACAGCAAACAACAGCACATACAGCAAAAACAGGTCTACCTGGCGGAAAAAGCTGCCTCCGGCGGCAAGCCGGTTCAAGAGGAAAAAGAAAATGAAACAGACAATATTTTCCATATAAGGCACCAGGGCAGCAAAGAGGATCCGGCTCCCGTGGAGCATCCGGGCTGCCCGGCTCCCTCCCGCATCCTCCACCTGAATGAACGACTCCCGGTTTCGCTTCATGTACTGGGCCACCCGCTTAACGCCCTCCGGGTAGTGCGTAAAAATTTTCTGCCCCATCTCTTGGGAAAAGGCGGAGCCGTCCAGAATCAGCCGGCGGTACTCGCCCACCGACTCGTCCACCACCTCAACGCTCATAGTCTCCTGTATCAGCTTGGCCAGCTGCAGGCCGTCGATCTCCTCCATAGACGAGATGTGGTAGACGGATTGCTCCAGCTTGGGAGCGGTAATGGCCTTGCAGGCCAGTTCCGCCGCGTCCTTGACAAACAGCATGGAGAACACATCCCGGCTGCTAGCCAATATCTTTCCGCTTTTGAGCGCCTCCAAACACATGGCGCAACAGGGGTCCGGGGTGGGCTGCCCCTTTTTGGGCACACAGTAGAGGTGGTCCAGGCGCAGGACATCTATTTCAAGCCCCTGGTTTTGGCGGAAGTTGGCGCAGATATCCTCCCCCTGGGCAATGGCCATGCTGCGAAAGCCCTTCGGCTCTTTGTCCTGAGATTCTAGAACATTCTGGTGGAAGGAACCGGTAAACACCTCCTGCGAGGACAGGTAGACAAACCGGCCTTTTCCCCGCATGGAGTAAACAGTAAGCAGATTGATAAGGCCTGCCGTATACCGCACGGACTCCTGCCGGGCCTTTTCCCAGTCAAACTGACTGTCCCACGCGCCGGTGAAGATGGTAATATCCGGCTTTATGCTGTCGAAAATATCTTTTACGCTGTCGTCGTCATAGGCGAAATCGTATTGCTCAAAAACACGCTGACGCACAGGTGTACACTCTCTGCGGCCTGTAAGCAGATAGACCCTGTCTCTGTTCTTATGAAATCTGTCTATCATGGCCTCGGCCAGCTGCCCGGTTCCCACCAATAAAATCTCCATATTCTTCTACTCTCCCGCCGCTGTTTTTCTTGGCCGCATCTGACTATAGACGGAATATGTGTTCTGTCTATTTTATCGACCTTGACCCGGTGGAAAGCAGAACATAACATTTCCCCAGCTTGCTTCGGACGGACATCAAACTGGACATTTAAGCAAATTGCCTATTGCATTTCAGATAAATACTGATATAATATGTTTATAGTAATGGACAGATCACATATTTTGTCCCTACTGTACCAAACGCAGCCGTTCCAAGCACTTTGCATGCTCCGCCGCACTGGAAAGCAAATATATCCGTGTGGTCTCCACAGACGAATGGCCCAGCGTATCCGCCAGCTTTACCAGATCCCGGCTGGCTCGATAGAATATGACAGCGAACAGATGGCGAAGATTATGGGGGAACACTTTGGAGGGTTCCACCCCTGCCCGCACACACAGGGATTTCATCTCCTGCCATATCTGTTTGCGCGACAAACCGCTTCCGCTTCTGGTGAGAAAAATTTCACCGGAGGCGGTTTTTGTCTTCCAAGCATATTTAAGCAGTTTTCGGCAAAGCTTGCGCGAGAGGAGAATAATCCGTATTTTCCCCTTCAGGCAGACAACCGCCTGCCCCGCCTGGGCGGCCTCCACCGTAATGTAACGGACCTCGCTGACCCGGATTCCTGTGGAACAGATGGTTTCCAGCAGAAGGGCGAGACGCTTCCGGCCCAGGCCCTGGGCGGTCTCCACCAGCCGTTCGTACTCCTGCCGGGTCAGCTCCCGCCGTTTTTCCCGGAACAGCCGCCGCTGAATCCGCAGAAATTTCACCCGGCACTCTCTCCACCCCAAAAAACTGAGCAGCCCATTCACCGCAGAAATCTTGGAATTAACCGTGGCAGGGGAAAGGCCCTGCTCCAGCAGATGGTCCTTCCACCGGGTAATCCGCTCCTTGGTTACCGTTCTTTCCGCCAGCCACCCGTTGAAGGCGGCAATATCCCGGCAGTATTTCTCCACTGTGGCCGGGGCCCGCTCCTCCGATTGCAGGTGCCTTGTATAGTCGATGATTCTTTGGGTTGTCAGTTTCCTTGTTTTCATGTGCGTTGTCCTCCTTGCTGTGCATCGGGCGGTTATCCTCTATTCGGAAAGACTGTTCCTGCCTTTTTTCGCCGCAGAAAATCTGCAACCTCCCTTTCCATATGTTGATAATGTATCTCGCAGTCTTTCCAATGCCGGTCCACCAGTTCCTGCTCCATGCTTCGGATGAAAAAAAAGCGGGCCCCATACAGTCCCAGCATAATGGCAAAATAGGGGGAGAAAAATCGGAAAAGCCGCACAAAGCGGACGGGGCTCGCCCGGAAGGCAGCGGACTTCTCCTGGAGCAGCAACAGAAACCGGTCCAGTGGGGACCGCTCCACCTCCCGCTGAACTTGGCACAGACGTCCAATCTCCCGGCTGTGCAGCTTCCGGGCGGGGCTGTTGAAATGGGAGATGGAGCCGTCCGATATGCGATATAAAATCGCAGGACGATTTACATAACATTTTTTGACGGGCCGATCCCCTGTAAGGATTTTTTGAAAACAGGCCCGATCGTTGACCGTTCGGAATTGCAGGATAAAGTCATAGACTTCTTCCACCAAAAGGGATTTTCGGTATATCGCCACGTTCATCACTGGACAGCCCAGCTTGGCCGCCCTGCGCAGGGTATTTCCCTGGATAAACTCCTGTAACACCACCTCTAAATAGGTGTGGTATGATTTTATCAGATTCCCCGGACCGGAGAACTTGAGAAAGGCGGGACAGACCATATCATATTCCGAAAGCAGGTCGGTCAGCGCAAAGAGGTTGTAAGGGGCCAGCAGGTCGTCGCCGTCCACCTTTACAAATCGCTCCCCCTCCACCGCCCGCAGCGCGTCCACGTAGTTCCGGCAGATACCTCCGTTTTCCTCCCGGAACAGCAGCGTAATTCGGGCAAACAGGGCCTGGTTTTCCGCCGCCCATGCCCGGATCAGCTCCTGACTGCCATCGGTGGACGCGTCGTCAGCGGCAATCAGCTGAAATTTCTGCCCCTGCCCATAGTGCAGTATCTGATATTTGACGCTCTCCAGAGCCAGCAGCACCACCTCAGACTGCTGGTAACAGGTCACAATAAATGTAAATATGTCAAATCCCTCCTGACTGTGGTATTGAAAACTCCTTCCCTCCCGGCTATACTATACTGTAAGATAGCGGAAGGGGAGAAATGCTATGATTTCCGTGGTGATTCCCGTCTATAACGGGGCGCGGTATTTACACCGCTGTCTGAACTCGGTCCTTGCTTCTTCATACCGGGATTTTGAGCTGATTCTGGTCAATGACGGCTCCACCGACGGAACTCTCCAAATTTGCCAGGAATACGCCGCCCGGGACCGCCGCATTCGGCTAATCTCTCAGGAAAACGCCGGGGTATCCGCCGCCCGAAACCGTGGGCTTACGGCCTGCCGGGGGGAGTGGGTGGTGTTTGTGGACGCCGACGACCTGATCTCCCCGGATTTCCTGGGCCTTATCGCCCGGGAGGAGGGCCAGGACCTGCTGCTCTTTGACTTCGCCTGCACGGTGGAGGAGTTGACGGCGACAAAACCGCTCCCGGCGGTCCGGCACTTTGGCCGGGAGGACGTGCCGGAGCTTCTGCGTGCGCTCATTGTGCGGCTTCCGCTGGTGGAGGGGGGAAACCTGAATTTCGCCTCCCCCTGGGCCAAGGCGTACCGGCGTACACTGCTGGACCGCTGCGGCATCCGTTTCTCCCCCGAGCTGTTCTATGGGGAGGACAGGCTCTTTAACGCGGAATTTCTGATCTGCGCAGATCGCTGTACATATATCCCCACGCTGGTCTACTGCTACAGCTTTCACCCGGATTCCTCCTCCCACCGCTTCAACCCCAGGCTCCCCCATAACCTTGTAAGGCTGCTGGAGCAGCTTCGGGACACCCTGGAGACCAGCGGGATGTTCGTCCCCCTGGAGCGGGATTTTTACTCCTACGCCCTGGACAATTTGAGCTATACCATGGTCTGGTCGGTTTTCTGCCCGGAAAATCCCGGCTCCTGCGGCGAAAAGCGGCAGGTCTGCCGCCACCTGCTGGACAATGATCTGTATCACGCCGCCATGAAGTATAACCGCTCCACCGGCCACTGGGTGAGAAAGACTCTGCTCTGGCTCATTCAGCTTCGCTGGTACTTTGCCGCCGGGCTGCTGGCCCGCCTGTGGCACGGCTGCCTCTCGTGGAAAAACCGCCGGAAGATGGGGATTTAAAACCGCTTGCCTTTCCCTCCCGGCTATACTATACTGCAAAAGAAAGACGGCGTAAGGGGAGAAATGCTATGATTTCCGTGGTAATTCCCGTCTATAACGGAGAGCAATATTTAAACAGCTGTCTGAACTCGGTCCTTGCTTCCTCATTCCGGGATTTTGAGCTGATTCTGGTCAATGACGGCTCCACCGACGGAACTCTCCAAATTTGCCAGGAATACGCCGCCCGGGACCACCGCATCCGGCTGATTTCTCAGGAAAATGCCGGGGTATCCGCCGCCCGAAACCGTGGACTTACAGCCTGCCGGGGGAAGTGGGTGGTATTTGTAGACGCCGACGACCTGATCTCCCCGGATTTCCTGGGTCTTATCGCCCGGGAGGAGGACCAGGACCTGCTGCTCTTTGACTTCGCCCGCACGGCGGAGGAGCTAACGGCGGCAAAACCGGTCCCGGCCGCCCGGCACTTTAGCCGGGAGAACGTGCCGGAGCTCCTGCGTACGCTCATGATGCGGCTTCCGCTGGAGGAGGGGAGAAACCTGAACTTCGTCTCCCCCTGCGCCAAGGCGTACCGGCGTGCGCTGCTGGACCGCTGCGGCATCCGGTTCTCCCCTGAGCTGTTCTATGGGGAGGACAAGCTTTTTAACACGGAATTTCTAACCCGGGTGGAGCACTGCACATACATCCCCGCGCCGGTCTACTACTACAATCTTCACCCAGACTCCTCCTCCCACCACTTCAACCCCAGGCTCCCACATAACCTTGTAAGGCTACTGGAGCAGCTTCGGGATACTCTGGAGGCTAGCGGGATGTTCGCCCCCCTGGAGCGGGATTTTTACTCCTGGGCCCTGGAGAGGTTGAGCTACACCATGGTCTGGTCGGTCTTCTGCCCGGAAAATACCGACTCCCGCAGTGAAAAGCGGCAGTTCTGCCGCGACCTGCTAGACAGTGAGCTGTATCGCGCCGCCATGAAGTATAACCGCTCCACCGGCCACTGGGTGAGAAAGACTCTGCTCTGGCTCATTCAGCTTCGCTGGTACTTTGCCGCCGGGCTGCTGGCCCGCCTGTGGCACGGCTATCTCTCGTGGAAAAAACGCCGGTAGACGGGGTACAGCTTCCGCCAAATCCAGGTGCTGTGGAAAATCGCCCAGACGAACTCTTTCGCCGCCTCGCCAGCACGGAGCCCCCCCAGCCGGCGCAGCCGGCCCAGAGCCCCCATCGCCTTCCGCCAGCGGCGGTATTTCAAAGCGAGATGGTACTGCCGGCCAGCCTTCCAGCAGGCAATGCGTTCCTGCTCCACCCGGCTCTCTATTCCACACAGAGCGGCCATTTCGTCCACCAAGCGCTCATAGTCCGCGTACTTTTTCTCCTCCTGGGGCTGGGTCAGCGGCGTCCGGGAGTGGCTGCCGGGCCGGACAGCAACCCCGTACAGCCTTTCCTGGAGGGTGGGACAGCCGTGACGGTATAAAAAGGGCAGCAGCATCTGGAAATTCTGCCCTACGCAGTATTCGGGAATCCTGCGCTCCGGATAGATGGCAAAAAACGGCTCTGTGCGCAGCATGTAGCAGCCGCAGCAGACAAAGCTCCGCCCTTCCAGGATATCCCAGAATAAGTCCGCCTTGTCCATATCCCCCTGCTGCTCATCGGCGGGCCGGGGGGCACCGGTCTGCCAGTCAAAATAGTAGGAAAGGCTCCGAACACACAGACAAGCTGGGTTTTCCTCCAGAAACCGCACCCGCCGCTCTACCGATTCCCGTTCTAAAACGTCGTCGCTGTCCGGCCAAATCAGGTATTCCCCCGTGACAAAGGGGAGCCCCCGGTTTATGGCAGCGGAGGCGTTTTTATGTTCCCCCTCCACAATGCGGAGTGTATAGCCCCTGGCCGCGAATTTCTCCCGGTAGCCCTCCGCCACCGAAAGCGTACCGTCGGTGGAGCCGTCGTCCGACAGAATCATCTCAATACAGGGCCAGGTCTGAGCCAGCACCGAGTTCAGCATATTGGGCAGATGGGCTTCCCCGTTATACACCGGGGTTATCACAGACACCCGGCCACTCCCGTCAATTTCTTTTCGCTCCATCTGTTTGGACTCCTCCTGTCGGCGCCGCCCCGTTCAGAAACGCAACATAGTCAAAATCGTCCATATACCGCCGCTTCAGCTTCCGGGGCCGGTAGTCCAGCACCAGACCAAGCTCCGGCCGGTCCTCAAAGCCCCGGATGTAAAAAGCCGACGGAAATTCCGGGTATTCCTTTCGGGTAAATACCACTTTGTTGGGCCAAGGCAGCCGGTCGAAGGACTGCAGCACCTCATAGCCGCAGTCGTCCCGCTCTGCGCCCACCAGGACAATGCGGTCCCAGTTGATTCGCTTTTTGCGCTCCTCCCACTGTTCCACCGCCTCCGCAAAGGAGGTGTAGTGGACGAAGTTGACCTGGATATCTCGCAGCAGGCCGGCGGGCCAGTCCACATCCTCAGGAAGGGCACACTCTGTCAGCTCCTGTTCCATATACCACCGGAGATTCCCCGCCATCTTCACCAGATCCCGCATACTGACAGTCAGATTTATGGTAGGCGTGCGAAAGGGAATCCCCAGGTCGTGATACATGATAGTGCCGACGCAGTTGGAGGCGATGATGGTAACATCCCGTTGCCGCAACCGGTTTCGGCGGCGCTCCTTGTACCACACCCACTCCAGATTTTTAAAGTATTCCCACAGCCTCATTCCATGCCGTCCTTTCTTCTCACCCACCGCAGCAATCCCGCCAGCTTCCGCGCCTTTTCAAACAGGAAAAACAGCGCCGCCCCTGGCAGTATCTGCCGCATGGCCATAAACAGCTTCCGGCCCCGGGCGGTGGGGGTGGGGCCCAGCAGCCTGGGCTGAAGCAGTTCGTCCTTCTTGCAGGGAAACCAGTCCAGCTCCCCCCGGATTTCCGCCCAGACAGCCCTGGCCTTGTCCGTGTGGAGTATGACCAGAGAGTTGCCCATACCGTCGTCCGGCCGGAGCTTTTCTATCCCCCAAAAGTCGCCCAGGGTAAAATCGCCCCCCCGGTTCACCGTGCAGTAAGGGCAAAGGTGGCAGGAGGGGCGGAGCATGCAGTTGGAAAAATACATCCCGCAGTAGAGGTCCGCATTCAGGCTCCCGGCAAACTCCCTGCCGCCGCACTGGCAGGAACAGGTGTGGCCGCTGTCCCGGTTCCGCTTGTCCCGGAAGGAAAAGCCGGTAAGGGGACCACCGTGCCTGCGCTCCAGCAGTTTTACATAGTCCTGCCAGATTCCCGGGGAGGGCGCGCCGTAGCACACCAGCTCCGCCGTGAGCAACCTGGGCTGCGGTCCTCCTAGAAACAGTCTCAGCGCGTGGGCCTGACAGGGCGTACCGCAAAAAAGAATCCAGCGCCCCTCCCGGAGCAACGAGGCAATCCGGCGGTAGACGTTCTCCATCCGGCTCTGAACGTACTTGGTCTGTTTCAGGCTGTCCAGCTCCTCCAGGGTCCAGGCCTCCTGATGGAGCACCTCCATGTGCCCGCCCCAGCCTGCGCCAAACACTGCGCCGCCCCTCCGGAGGACATACGCCGCCAGTATCGGGAACACCCCGCCGGAGGAGCTGGCAAACCGGACGGCATTCTCCCTGGCCTTCGCCCCAAAATATTGACGGGGCTCCTCCCCCGCCGCCGGCTTTCCTATCGGACATACCGCCTGGCAACGGCCGCACCGGATGCACACATCCTCCGCCGCCTGGGGATACCAAAACCCCTCCCTGTCCTGGACCATCCGGATGGCATCCACAGGGCAGGCATCCCGGCACGCGCCGCACCCGCAGCACTGCTCTTTCTTCTGAAACAGTTTCATTTTGGCCCCCCAGAGATGTTTTTCATCAGAAATTCCCGTGATAATGCCGCCGCCGCTGCGGTCCGCTCCCGCACCGCCGGCCAGTCTATAGAGGCGTCTATCATCGCTCCGCCGTCCTGGCAGAGGCGGTCCTCAAGGCCATGGAGCGTCAGTAGCGATGCCAGCCGCTCATTGACTTTGCTGTGGGCAAAGACCAGAAATGGCCTTTCAAAAATGATGGAAAAGGCGGCGGCATGGAAGGAATTGGTGACAACATACTCCGCGTGATGTACATAGCCCAGAAATTCCGCCGGCCCTGCCTCGGCCTCCACGTCCGTCTCTTTCTCCGCCACGGGCCGCAGCTCCACCACCGGCAAGCCTGTCCTTTGGGCGAGTTCCCGGACATATTCGGACATACGCCGGTTCTGCTCCGTGGTGTAAATCAGGATGTACCGTCCCCGATTCGGGGCGTTTTCCATCTTCTCCCACTCCTCGTTTCCCAGGAAAAACACCGGGTCCAGCACCCCGGTCACCTCCCCGGAGAAAAACCGCTGAACATAGGGAATCGCCCCTGTCTCTCGGAGGGATACTGCGTCCAGGTTCTGTATCAGGGCGGCAAACCTCTTTTCATACCTGGCCGGGAGGGCCGCCCCTCCGAAGCTGGCTGCATAGGCAATCACCCGAGCTTTGCGCGGGCTCTGAAAGGCCCCGAAGTAGGCCCTGCGCAGTCCATAAGTGATATCTGGGTTCCAAATTTGGTCGCTTCCCACCACATAGCAGCGGTAGGAAAGCTTCCGCAGCCCCGGAAGAAACCGGATTTGGGGTTGCGCCTCCACCAAATACGTCTTGCGGAACTGGTCCATGCGCGCCCGCCTGCGGCCAAACTGCCTGCCCGCCCGCAGATTTTGCAGGAAACCAGCCCCCATAACCGCAAGGTCCCACGGGCTTCGCAAAGGGCGATAGGGAACTCGCCAGTGGCGGCCCGTGAGAAACGGCGGCTCATAGCGGACAATGTCAGCCGCCACTCCGCCGGAGCAAAGGCACCGCTTCAGACCGTACGCCTGCAGCATCGCGCCGAAATTATCGGAGCAGTGGAAAGTCAGTATCCCCACCTCCCCCGCCTGCCAGCCGCGCCCCATGCCCGCCCTCGCCAAGGGCAGAGCTGGGACCGCAAAGCGGCTTTTGACAGTTGGGTAAATCCGGAATGGCCACACAGAGCATCCTCCTTTCTTTCGGTGTTTGCTATATTCTATCATCCATTATGAAAAAAGTATAGTCTAAAATTACCCGGCAGCTGTTCGGCCAAATGAAGAAGGGGGTACGAGGAAAATCTGTATCCGTTCTTTATGGCAGTCGGCCATATCAAGTCCATTCACGGCACCAGAAAAGCCCAAAACCTGCGGAAACCCCGCAGATTTTGGGCTTTTTTAAAACTTTCCTGTCTCCTCCGCTACCGGGCCATCGGTCCTGTTTTTCCCATGTAGTCCTCTGTCTCCTGGGGCAGGTTCCGGGAGCGCAGGCCGTAGGACACCATGCGGCTGATTACGCTGTAGATCATGGCGAAGACGGGCACCCCCAGCACCATCCCGGCAAAGCCGAACAGGCCGCCGAACAGCAGAATGGAGAACAGCACCCAGAAGGAGGCCAGACCGGTGGAGTCGCCCAGAATCTTGGGTCCCAGGATGTTGCCGTCGAACTGCTGGAGGGCCAGAATAAAGACGGCAAAGTAGATGGCCTGGATGGGGTTGACCAGGAAAATCAGCAGGCCGCAGGGGATGGCTCCGATGAAGGGGCCAAAGAAGGGGATGATGTTGGTAACGCCCACAATCACGGCAATGAGGGCGGGGTAGGGGAATTTCAAAAGGTTGCAGCAGATCAGGCACAGGATACCGATAATCAGGGAGTCCAACAGTTTTCCGTTGATAAACCCGCTCATAATCCGGTAGGCGCTGCGGGCCTCCCCCACAATCAGGTCGGCGATGTCGGTGCGGAACAGGCTGTAGACAATTTTCTTGCTCTGCGCGGCGAAGATATCCTTGCGCACCAGCAGGTAGACCGAGACGATCACCGCAATGAGCAGGTCCTTCACCAGCACCAGGAAGCCCACCACCACGCCGGACACCCCGGCCATCATGCCGGTGAGGTTGGGCCAGATCGTTGTGCGCACCCACTGAAAGGTGGTCGCCACCGACTCCAGATTGGGCAGAATGTCGGCGTTCAGCCACTGCTCCAGTGAGGCGGCCGCCGAGCTATACACCGGCATGATGGCCGCCTGAATGTCAGGATTGTCCTCAAAGAAGGTCTGGAGCCAGACCTGAACGCTCTCGATGTAGTCCGGGATGGCCTGAATCAGGCCCACCACGCTGTCATACACCTGGGGCAGGACCATAGCCAGCAGCAGGTAAAACAGGAAAAAGGCCACCATCAGGCTGAACACGGCGGACACCAGATTCAGGAAGGGCAGGCTGCGGCTGTCCTCCTTCCGCTTGTCCGAGGTCATGGCGGTGAGGAACCGCAGGATATTCCGGTGGATGGGGAGCAGCAGGAAGGCGATTACCGCCCCCATAAAGATGGGCCGCAGGATGACGCCCAGCCGGGTCAGAAAGCCAGTGACCTCCCTGGCCTGGAACAGCAGAAAAAACAGTAGCATCGACGCGGCAATCACCGCAAAAGCGGTGATTCCCGCACTTAAATAGGGGTGTCTGTCATTACGCTTCACAGCAGTGCGCCACCTTTCCTTAAACCTTCAGCTCCGTATCGCTCCCATGCCCCGCCCCGGCGTATTTCTCCAGCACGGGGGCGACCTCACCGGCCAGAAACTCCTCCACCTGTTCCGGACAGCGGCCGATGTAGGCGGCGGGGTCCAGATGGGCGGACAGCTCCTCCCGCGTCATGCCAAAGGCCGGGTCGGCGGCCATCCGCTCGATGAGGTCGTTGGGCAGGCCCAGCTCCTTCACGCTGTAGCCCGCCTCCTGGGACAGCACCCGGATGCGCTCGTGGAGCGCCTGCCGGTCCCCGCCCCGCTTGACGGCGTCCATCAGGATGTTCTCGCTGGCCATAAATGGAAGCTCCTCCAGCACGTGCTTCTCAATCACCCTGGGGTGGACCACCAGCCCGGCGGCCACGTTGGCCCAGATGTTCAAAATGGCGTCCACCGCCAGGAAGGCCTCCGGGACGCTGAGCCGTTTGTTGGCCGAGTCGTCCAGGGTGCGCTCGAACCACTGGGTGGCGGCGGTGACGGCCGGGTTGCCCACGTCCACCATCACATACCGGGCCAGGGCGCAGATGCGCTCGCACCGCATGGGGTTGCGCTTGTAGGGCATGGCCGAGGAACCGATCTGGTTCTTCTCAAAGGGCTCCTCCACCTCCTTGAGATGGCACAGCAGCCGCAGGTCGGTGGCAAATTTACTGGCGCTCTGGGCCACCCCGGCCAGGGTGGACACCACGTTGTAGTCCAGCTTGCGGGAGTAGGTCTGCCCACTTACGGGGACAACGGCTGTAAAGCCCATTTCCCTGGCGATTTTCTCCTCCAGCAGCTTCACTTTTTCATGGTCGCCCTCGAACAGCTCCAGGAAGGAGGCCTGGGTGCCGGTGGTGCCCTTGGAGCCCAGCAGGGCCAGGGTGGAGATGCGGTGGTCGATCTCCTCCAGGTCCATGAGCAGCTCATTCATCCACAGGGTGGCCCGCTTGCCAACGGTAACCAGCTGGGCCGCCTGGAAGTGGGTAAAGCCAAGGGTCGGCAAGGCCTTATACTTGTCAGCAAAGTCCGCCAAATGGGCCAGCACCCGGACAATCTTGTCCCGGACCAGCTCCAGCCCCTCCCGCATGAGGATCACATCGGTGTTGTCCCCCACATAGCAGCTGGTGGCCCCCAGGTGGATGATGGGCATGGCCTTGGGGCACAGCTCGCCATAGGTGTGGACGTGGGCCATCACATCGTGGCGCAGCTTTTTCTCCCACTGGGCGGCCCTGTCGTAGTCGATATCCTCCACATGGGCCTCCAGCTCCTCCACCTGCTCCCGGGTGACGGGCAGGCCCAGCTCCATCTCCGCCCGGGCCAGGGCCACCCACAGCCGGCGCCAGGTGGAAAACTTCTTGTCCGGGGAGAAGATGTACTGCATCTCGTCGCTGGCATAGCGGGAGGACAGGGGGCTCTCATAGCGGTTAGTTGACATAATATCGGCCTCTTTTTCTCGTTCTTTTGTAGGGGCGGCCTGTGGCCGCCCGATCCCATGCCGTGGGCGGCCACAGGCCGCCCCTACATGCTTCTTGTGTCCATTATAGCGCATTTTTCCGTTGTTTGCCACCCCTGGGGAAAATTTTCACAAAAGTTTAAGGAAGCCTTTATAAAATTTCTTTCACGTTTTGTTGATTATGCTCATCATAAAACACAATAAACGCCTTCCCTTTCCCGCCCAAATAGGCATCCCAGGAAACAGTGTTCCTCTCTTTCAGGTCGTCTCCGCAAAACGGGCATTTTGACCTGTAGTTCAAATAGACAAAACGGCCTCCAAAAATCTGTGCCATCCGCTCAGGCAGACGGCCTTCACACCCATGATCATATTCGTCGCTGGTCAGCTCAGCAACCGCAAGCACTTTATTTTTCGGGTCATAGGCACTGCCGCAATAGATCGGAACCATATCTGTATCGGCGGTCGTCACTGTATATACAAGCTGCTTTCCACACCATCCACATTTTGCGTGATAGATCCGCTCCAGCTTTTTCACAACATCTATGACCCACTCACTCTTTTCCATACGGTCCTCCTTCTTGCAACAAATACAGCACGGCGGCCTATAACCGCCGTGCCGAAAAAATCACAGCTTCGCCCGAATCAGCTCGCCCATTTTGACAGTGCCCACCACTTCCTCGCCGGGCTTGGCGATATCGGCGGTGCGCCAGCCCTCGTTGAGGACGGCGTCCACCGCCGTCTCGATGGCCTGGGCCTCGGCGGGCAGGTCGAAGGAGTAGCGGAACATCATAGCCACCGACAAAATAGTGGCGATGGGGTTGGCCTTGTCCTGGCCGGCAATGTCGGGTGCGGAGCCGTGGATGGGCTCATACAGCCCGGGGGCGGTATCGCCGATGGAGGCGGAGGGCAGCAGGCCGATGGAGCCGGTAATCATGGACGCCTCGTCAGACAGGATATCTCCAAACATGTTCTCGGTGACCACCACGTCAAACTGCCCCGGGTCCCTCACCAGCTGCATGGCGGCGTTGTCCACCAGCACGTCCTCATACTGCACGTCGGGGTACTCCTCCGCCAGCCTGTGCATCACCTGCCGCCACAGCCGGGAGGTCTCCAGCACGTTGGCCTTGTCCACGCTGGCCAGCTTCTTGCTCCGCAGCCGGGCCAGCTCAAAGCCCCGGCGGCCGATGCGCTCAATCTCCTTCTCGGAGTAGGCCATCAGGTCGCTGGCCTCCTCCCCCCTGTCCTCGGTCTGGTAGCGGTCCCGCTTGCCGAAGTATACCCCGCCCGTCAGCTCCCGGACGATCATCAGGTCGATGCCCTGGTCATTTTTCAGGGGGCAGGACTCCGCCAGGGCGGGCCGCAGGGCGGCGGGGCGGAGGTTGGCATACAGCCCCAGGTCCTTGCGGATGGACAGCAGGGCGGTCTCGGGGCGCTTGTCCGGGTCGGTGGCATGGCCCCACTTGGGTCCGCCCACCGCCCCCAGCAGCACGGCGTCGCAGGCCCTGCACTGCTCGGCGGTGCCGTCGGGGTAGCTCTTGCCCACCGCGTCGATGGCGCGGCCGCCCATGAGAACGTCCACATACTCAAAGGTGTGGCCGAACTTTGCACCGATGGCGTCCATCACCTTGACGGCCTCCCCCACCACCTCGGGGCCGATGCCGTCGCCCTTAATGAGGGCGATTTTATAGTTCATAGCTTGATTCTCCTATCCTTCTAAAAATATCCACCTCGCTGGAGGTTCCGACGGCCATATAATTACCGCACCGGCTGAATCCAAAGGTTTGCGGCTCATAGTCGTCAAAAATCACGGTGCAGGCTTCGGGACGCTGCTGCCATATGGTATAGCGGGGCATGAAAATAATCTGTTCCCTGGGCCAGAAAGGAGCGGCCCGGTCCAAATGCTCTCCCGCCGGAGAGAACCTGCGCAGGCCCCCTCCCCACTCGCCCGCGATGGGAATCAGCTCGTCCCCCAGGGGCTCGGCGCAGGCAATCAGATCATCCTCGTCATAGTTCTCCGCGCAGCAGGTCATTTCCCAGGTCCGGCAGTCGATGACGCTCTGACTCTGCGAGGAGATGACCACCAGCTTTTCGGTTTGGACAGCGGAAAAGCCCAGGTATGTCAGCCCGCCCACCGCGAAGGTCTCCTTCTCCCAGCCGGCAGGCACGCCGTGCGGAATCTTTTCCAGCAGCGCCAGCAGACGGTTTCGGTGTTCTGCTTCCATCGCTCACCCCTCACTCCGGCCAGACCTGGCGGCACTTGCCATACTCCGCCCCCGATTCCTCGGAGATCAGCACCAGGGCGGACTTGGACAGGTCATTTTCACAGAACTGCTCCGTTTTCAGCAACTCCACGATTTTGGGCCACCAGCCCTCCGCGTCCTCGGTCTCCAGCCAGACGGCCAGGATATGGCCTTCCTCGTCCACATAGTCATAACCGTTGTCCTGCACCGCTCCCTGAGACCACTCCTCAATCCGGTCGGGCAGGGTGTAGCGGATATCCAGGTCCGGGTTTTCCATCTTGCGGGAGTCCATGCTGATGATGATAGCCGACATTTTCTTACCACTCCTGTTGAATTTTTGTGTTCAACTGCACCTCTACCTCGCTAATTGGCAAATCCCCATATGCACCGCAAAGCAGTTCCTCAACTTCCATTCTGCGTCCAGTATTGAGTTGGTCATCATGCGGAATATCCGAAAAATCATACTCAATCCCATCTATTGTTACCAAATCACAGTCGTATTCGTCCAATATAACCTGTTTTGGTTTTTTACCGGTGTATACCGATTTAATCAGTCCAAAATAATCTTCCACAACGGTTGAAATGTCTTCTTCCGCAACCGTCATTTTATCTTCCTCATTCATTTCGCCACGCCCCTTTCTTTCAGAGAGTTAAGCAGCCCGCCGCTTTTGATAATGCCGTCGATAAACTCCGGGAAGGGGGCGGCCTTGTAGGTCTTACCGGTGGTTACATCGGTAATCACGCCGCTGGCAAAGTCCACCTCCACCTGGTCCCCGGCCTGGATCTCCTCCGCCGCCTGGGGGCACTCCACGATGGGGAAGCCGATATTGATGGCGTTGCGGTAGAAGATGCGGGCGAAGGAGGGGGCAATCACACATTTCACCCCGCAGGACTTGATGGCCAGGGGGGCGTGCTCCCGGCTGGAGCCGCAGCCGAAGTTGGGCCCGGCCACGATGATGTCCCCCGCCTCCACGGTGGAGGCGAATTTTTCATCGATGTCCTCCATACAGTGGCTGGCCAGCGCCGCCGGGGAGGGGTCGTTCAGGTGCCGCGCCGGGATGATGACGTCGGTGTCCACATTGGCGCCGTATTTGTAAACTTTCATGGTATCAATTCCTTTCTGTTCCGCTTTTAAGGCCCCTTTTGAAAGGGGCTGTCAGCCGAAGGCTGACTGAGGATTGCGTTTT